>DASZSH010000151.1:0-45514 GCA_035548755.1 Devosia sp. | reverse complement strand
ATGCTTGCAGCCGGCCATCCTTTCCTGTGCGCCGCGCGGGGGAGGTCCCCGGCTGCCGGTCGGGCGCGATGACCTTTTCCGATACCATCGTCGCGCTGAGCTCGGGCGCCCTGCCCTCCGGGGTTGCGGTCATCCGCATCAGCGGGCCGGAAACGAGCGCCGTTCTGGAACATCTCTCCATCCGGGCGCCTGAGCCGCGACGCCTGACCCTGGCGCCGCTTCGCATCGCCGGTCAGCTCATTGATACCGGCCTTGTCGCCTGGATGCCGGGGCCCGGCTCTTTCACCGGCGAGGATACGGCGGAGCTGCAGGTGCACGGTTCGCCGGCGGTGGTGCGCGCTTTGCTCCGCTCGATCGCGGCTCTTCCCGCGGTGCGCCTCGCCGGAGCGGGCGAGTTCACCCGCCGGGCCTTTCTCAATGGCCGGCTGGATCTGACCGAGGTCGAAGGGCTCGGGGATCTCATCGAGGCGGAAACCGAGACGCAGCGTCAGCAGGCGGTGGCGCGGCTTGCCGGGGGCCTGTCGCAGCGGATCGAGGGATGGCGCGAGACACTGCTTGACGCGCGCGCCGAGATCGAGGCGCGTCTGGACTTTTCCGACGAAGGCGATGTGGCGGGCGAGCTCCCCGCCGCGGTGCCGGCCGCGATAGAACGGCTCTCGGGCGAGCTGCGGGATGCGATCGGATCGGTCGGCCGCGGCCGCATCGTGCGCGAGGGGCTGCGCGTCGCCATCGCCGGCCCGCCCAATGTGGGGAAGTCCTCGCTGCTCAATGCCCTGAGCCGGTCGGACCTGGCGATCGTCTCGGACGAGCCGGGGACCACGCGCGATGTGCGCGAAGTGCAGCTCGACCTCAGCGGGCGGCTGGTGATTCTGATCGACATGGCGGGATTGCGCGCAACCGGCAGCCGGGCGGAGGCGGAAGGCGTGCGCCGCGCCGAGGCCGAGATCGGCCGGGCGGATCTGGTGCTCTGGCTCAGCGCGCCGGATGTCGCCCCGCTCGATCCGCCCTTGCGCGAGCCGTTGTGGACAGTGGGGACAAAGTCCGATCTCGGGCCGCTTCGCGCCCGCTACGTTCTTTCGGTCCGCGACGGCACGGGGGTTGAGGAGCTTCTGGCGGCGCTTGCGGCTTTCGCGGCGGAAGCGGCGGGGTCGGGGCCGCCCGCGCTTGTCAGCCGCGAACGGGACCTCGAGGCGCTGAGCGCGGCGCAAACCGCGCTCGATCGGTTCCTTTCGGAGAGAGCCGTCGACGAGATCGCGGCCGAGCATCTGCGGCAGGCTTCGCTTGCGCTCGAGCGGCTGGTCGGGCGGATCGACACCGAGCAGGTTCTCGACCGGCTGTTCGCGAGCTTCTGCATCGGCAAGTGATTCACGTGAAACAGGGAATGGTGAATGGCGGCGTGGAATGGCTCCTCACCCGAAGGGCTTCGCCCTCCAACCTCACCCCCAAAGGGAGGGGCGGGGGCGGGGCAGGGACGCCCCCCGACCCCTACCATTGCCCATTCACCCTTGACCATTCTTCCCCTCCCGGCTCCGCCATTGCATCTCTGCCGGCCCTCCCCTAAACCCCGGCCATGAGCGATTTCGGCGTCATCGTGGTGGGCGGCGGCCATGCGGGCTCGGAGGCAGCAGCTGCCGCGGCGCGCCTGGGCGTGCCGACCGCGCTTATCACCCACAAATTCGCAACCATCGGCGAAATGAGCTGCAATCCGGCGATCGGAGGGCTCGGCAAGGGCCATCTGGTGCGCGAGATCGACGCGCTCGACGGGCTCATGGGACGCGTGGCCGATCAGGCCGGCATCCAGTTCCGCGTGCTCAATCGCCGCAAGGGCCCGGCCGTTCGCGGTCCGCGCGCCCAGGCGGACCGCAGGCTCTACCGGCAGGCCATGCAGGCGGCGCTCTCGGCCCAGCCGAACCTCGCCATCATCGAGGGCGAAGTCGACGACCTGATCGTCGAAGGCGGCAATATAACAGGAGTCATCCTGCTCGACGGCCGGCGCTTCACCACCCGGTCCGTCGTCTTGACGACCGGCACGTTTCTGCGCGGCCTCATTCATCGCGGCGAGGAGACGACTCCGGCGGGTCGCATCGGCGAAAAACCGGTGCTCGGGCTTTCGAGCCGCCTTGAGGCCCTGGGGCTACGCCTCGGACGCCTGAAAACCGGCACTCCGGCGCGGCTCGACGGATCGTCCATCGACTTTACCGGTCTTGAGGAGCAGCCCGGGGACGATCCTCCGGAGCCGTTCTCGTCCTTGACCAAGGCGATCACGACGCCGCAGATCAGCTGCTATATCACCCGCACCACCGCGGAAACGCACCGCAACATCGGCGAGAACCTTCATCGGTCCGCCATGTATTCGGGCCGCATCCAGAGCCGGGGTCCGCGCTATTGTCCCTCGATCGAGGACAAGATCGTCCGCTTCGCGGACCGCGAGAGCCACCAGATCTTCCTTGAGCCCGAGGGGCTCGAGGATTCCACCATCTATCCCAACGGGCTGTCGACCTCGCTGCCCGCCGAGGTGCAGGAGGCCTTTCTCAAGACCCTGCCGGGGCTCGAAAACGTCCGCATTCTGAGGCCCGGCTACGCCATCGAATATGACTATGTCGATCCGCGCGAGCTCAGGCCCACGCTCGAGCTCAAGCGCCTGCCGGGGCTGTATCTGGCCGGGCAGATCAATGGCACGACCGGCTACGAGGAAGCGGCGGCGCAGGGCCTGCTCGCCGGCGCCAACGCCGCGCTGCAGGGCCGGGGGGAGGAGCCGATCGTTCTCTCTCGCACCCAGTCCTATCTGGGGGTGATGGTCGATGATCTCGTGACGCGCGGCGTCGCCGAGCCCTACCGCATGTTCACCTCGCGCGCCGAATTCCGCCTGCAGCTCAGAAGCGACAATGCCGATCAGCGCCTGACCCCGCTCGGGATCGCGCGCGGCCTGGTCGGAGCCGAGCGTGCCGACGCCTTCTCGACAAAGGTCAAGGCGCTTGAGGATGCCAGAACGATGCTCCAGTCGCGGCGGGTGACGCCGACGGCGGCCCGGCGGGCGGGGATCCCGGTCAACGCCGACGGGCAGGCGCGCAGCGCCTTCGAGCTCATGGCCTACCCGGACGTCGACCCGAGAGGGCTCGCGGCGCTCTGGCCGGACATCGCGGCCATTCCGAATCCCGTTCTGGAGCAGCTTTCGATCGATGCGCGCTATGCCGTCTATCTCGAGCGGCAGCAGGCGGATGTGGAGGCGCTGCGGCGGGAGGAGGGGATCGCCCTTCCCGATTGGCTCGACTACAGCGAAATCCCGGGCCTTTCCAACGAGATACGGCAGAAGCTCATGGCCGCGCGGCCGGCGACCCTGGCGCAGGCGCAGGCGATCGAGGGCATGACGCCGGCCGCCGCGACGCTGATCCTCGCCCTCATCCGGCGCGGCACGCTGCGCAAGGCGGGATGAGCGTCCAGTCCGATCTGGAGGCCTTCGCAGCGCTGCTGCGCAAATGGAACACGGCCCACAATCTGGTTTCACGTGAAACAGTCGACGCGCTCTGGCCCCGGCATATCGAGGACAGCCTGCAGCTCATGAGGCTGCTCGGGCCCGCCGACCGCGACCTCATCGATCTGGGCAGCGGCGGCGGATTTCCGGCCATTCCGCTCGCCATCGCCAGCCGCGGGGCCGACCGCCGGTTCACCCTGGTCGAGCCGATCGCCAAGAAGGCTGCCTTCCTGCGCGCGGCAGCCCGGGAGCTCAGACTACCCCTGACTATACTGGAACAGCGGGCCGAGGACATTGATTCACGTGAAACATTTGACGTGATAACCTCCCGCGCGCTCGCAAATCTGCCGCAACTGATGGCCTACGGAATCCGCCTTGTCCGCCCCGGCGGGCGCCTTTTGCTGCACAAGGGCCGGACATATCGTGAAGAAAGTTCGCGGGCGGCTCAACTTTTCGATTACGATATGGTAGTGCACCAGAGCGGGACGGAGCCCGGGGGCGTCGTTCTCGAGATTTCCAAACTGCGTGCCAAATCAGCCGCTTAGGAGGCTCCGCGTGGCGCCGCGCATTATCACCCTGGCCAACCAGAAGGGCGGAGTGGGAAAAACCACCACGGCAATCAATCTGGCCACCGCGCTGGCCGCGATCGGCGAGCGTGTGCTCATCGTCGACCTCGATCCGCAGGGCAATGCCTCGACGGGCCTGGGGATCGATCGGCGCGAACGGGAGGTGTCGTCCTACGATCTGATGGTGGGAGAGGCGAGCGTCGCCCAGGCGGCGATGCTGACCGGCGTGCCCAATGTCGCCTTGGTGCCCTCCACCCTCGATCTGCTGGGCGTCGAGCAGGTGATCGCCACCCAGCCCGACCGCGCCTTCAAATTGCGCAATGCCTTCAAGGCCATCGGCGAGCTCGTCATAGAGGGCAAGCCGGTGAGCTATGTGCTCATCGACTGCCCTCCCTCGCTGAACCTGCTGACGGTCAATGCGCTGGTCGCCGCCGATGCGGTGCTGGTGCCCATGCAGTGCGAGTTCTTCGCGCTCGAAGGGCTGAGCCAACTGCTCCAGACCATCGAGCAGATCCGCACGACGCTCAATCCGCGGCTGGCCATTCAGGGCGTGGTGATGACCATGTTCGACCGGCGCAATTCGCTCAGCGAGCAGGTGCTCAACGATGTGCGCGGCACCATGGGCAATCTGGTTTACGACACCGTGATCCCCCGCAACGTGCGGCTTTCCGAGGCCCCGTCCTATGGCAAGCCGGCGCTGCTCTACGATCTCAAATGCGCCGGCAGCCAGGCCTATCTGCGCCTGGCGACGGAAGTGATTCGCCGCGAACGGCAGTTGGCGGCGGCCTGAGGACAGCCATGACCGACAAACCCTCACGACTGGGCCGCGGGCTTGCCGCACTGATCGGAGACATGGCGCCCATCGAGGCGCCGGCCGCCGGCAACAACAATGGCGCGGCCGGCCCGCGCCGCATCCCGGTCGGTCAGATCATTGCCAACCGCGCCAATCCGCGGCGCGATTTCGATACCGATGCCCTCGACGAATTGACCAATTCGATCAAGGAGAAGGGCGTCATGCAGCCGCTGCTGGTGAGGCCCAGCGGAGAGCCCGACACCTTCGAGATCATTGCCGGCGAGCGGCGCTGGCGCGCGGCGCAGCGCGCCGGCCTGCACGACGTGCCGGTGATCGTGCGGGAGGTGGACGACAAGGAAGCGCTCGAGCTCGCGATCATCGAGAATGTGCAGCGCGTCGATCTCAATCCGCTCGAGGAGGCGCAGGGCTATGAGCAGCTCATGGAGCAGTTTTCCTATACCCAGCAGGATCTTGCGCAGGTCATCGGCAAGTCGCGCTCGCATGTGGCCAATACGCTAAGGCTGCTCAAGCTGCCGGCCGAAGTGCGCGAGATGGTGAGCAGCGGCGCGCTTACGGCCGGCCACGCCCGCACGCTCATCACGGCGGCCGATCCCCTGGCGCTGGCGCAGCAGATTGTGCGCGAGGGCCTTTCGGTGCGCGACGCAGAGGCCCTGAGCCAGCGCGCGGGCGAGCCCGGAGGCGGGCCGAACGCGGCCGCGCCCAAGGCGCGCACGCCGCGCGACGCCGACATCATCGCGCTCGAGAAGCGCCTCTCGGACGAGCTGGGGCTCAAGGTCGTGATCGCCTACAAGCGCGGCGGCTCGGGCACGCTGCAGATCGGCTACAAGACTCTCGAACAGCTCGACGACGTGCTGGCCCGCCTGTCAGGGTCGTACTAGCCCCGCGCGAATCAGTGCTGCGCGGCCATCTGGGCCAGCGCCAGGAAGGCGCGGCGGGTCACCGCTTCGGCCCGCCCGTACGATTTGCGGCTCTCGGCCGTGGCGCGGAGCAGCCGATCGAGCGCGGCGGCGATGGCCGCATCGGGCCACAGGCGCAATTGCTGCTCGAGCGCCCCCTTGCGCGAGAAATGCGGGCGCGGCCGCGCGGTCTCGATCACCTCCCGGGGCGAGGTTCCGCTGTCCACCAGCGTGCGCCAGCGGCGCAACTGGGTGAAATGCTGCATGAGGCCAATCAGCAGCTGCTGGGGATTGACCGCATTGGCGAGCGCCCGCGTCAGGGCGAGCTCGAGACGCTCGGCATGGCCGGTGCCGATGGCATCGGCGACTTCGTCAAGCACCAGCGCGGCGTTGTCGGCGCACAGGGCTAGAACGTCATTTCGCGTCAGCACTCTGCTGTCGGCGGCATAGAGCGCGAGCTTCTCGAGTTCGCGGCGGGTCACCTCGCGGTCATTGCCAAGCGTATCGCGCAGAGTCGGGGCCACGTCGGGATCGGCCTTGATCCCGGCGGCCGCGAAGGTCTCCTCGATGAGCCGAAGGATCGTCTCGTCGCTGTCGGGATAGCAGGGCAGGGCGCGCGCGTTGCGGCTCGCTTCGGCCAGGGCGCGCAGGGCGTCGCGCGGCGCGAGATTGCCGGCTTCGACAATGATGATGGCCCCGGCCGGATCGTCCGCAAGCTCGCTGAGCGGGGTGGTGATCGCTTTGCCGGCGCTGCGGACGCGCACCAGGCGGCGCTCGCCGAAAAGCGAGGCGGTTCTGGCCTCGACCAGCAGCCGCCCGGGGTCGGACTCGAGCTCCCCGCCATCGAGGGTGACCAGGCCCATGCCTTCGGCATCCCGGCCGGCATAGTGTCGCACGAGGCGCTGAGCGGTCTCGCGCACGAGACCGGCGTCGGGGCCGTAAACCAGAAGCATGCCGGCATCGAGGTCGGGGCGCTTGAGGAAGCGCTCGACCTCGTGCGCCTTGAGCGCGCTCATGCGAGAGCGCCGAGCACCGTCAGGCGAATGGTGTCGGCGAGCAGATGTGCGGCCCGCTCGGCGGCGTCGCGCGCCGCCTGGTTGTTCGAGGTGACCTGCGAGCTGCCGTTGTAGTCGGCGGTCTCAGACCGCGTGCCGGAAAAGAGTGTATTGCCGTTCTGGTCGGTCAATGTGATGTAGGCGGTGACCGTCACCTGCTCGGGCCGCTGCATCGTGCTCACCACATTGCTGGTGTCGGTGAGCTGCCTGCTTGCGACGTCGGTGTGGACGGTCAGTCTCGGGGCGGGGCCGGCGGCCTGTCCGAGCCGAAGCCGCAGGTCCTGGTAGATAATCTGCTCGGTGCGGTTGCCCGGCTGGCCGAACGCGATCTCGATCTTCTGGCTGGTGACGCCGCCCGTGCCATAGACCGGGGTGAAACCGCTGCAGGCCGCCAGAAGCGGCGCCGCGAGCAGGGCCGCGCACACGCCCAGCGTCCTCACCATCCGCCTAGATGACGACATTCACGATCCTGTCGGGCACGATAATGATCTTGCTGGGGGCCCTGCCATCCAGCATGCGGGCAACCGGCTCCAGAGACAAGGCCTCTTTCTCGGTGTGTTCGCGGGGCGCGCCGACCGGCACGGTGATCTCCCCGCGCCGTTTGCCGTTGACCTGCACGGCGATCACTACACTGTCGTCGACGAGCAGGGCGGGGTCGGCTTCCGGCCAGCGCGCGTCGGCGACCATGCCGGCCTTTCCCAGCGCCGCCCAGCAGCTCTCGGCCAGGTGCGGCATCATCGGGGCGATGATCTGCACGAGTGTTTCGACGCCTTCGGCCAGGGCCGCGATGCCGCCTGCCGAGGGCGCGGATTCGAGCGTCGCCGCAAACCGCGTCAGCCCGTTGGTCAGCTCGTAGATGTGGGCTACGGCGCTGTTGAAGCGCAGGCCTTCGATGTTGTCGCCGACCGACTTGATGGTGCGATGAACGAGCTTGCGCAACGCGGCCGCATCGGCAGGGGCCGCCTGGGGCGCGGCGGCGCCGCCCCGCAGCTCGATCATGTCCTGCACGAGCTTCCACACGCGCTGCTGGAAGCGGGAAGCGCCCTCGATGCCCGCCTCGGTCCATTGCACGTCGCGCTCGGGCGGGGAGTCCGAGAGCATGAACCAGCGGGCGCAGTCGGCCCCGTAAGTGCGGACGATCTCGTCGGGGTCGACCACGTTCTTCTTGGATTTGCTCATCTTTTCGATGGAGCCGATCTCGATCGGCTCGCCCGTCGCGGTGAGCGTGGCGCGCCGCTTGCCGCCCATGCCCTCGAGCGTCACGTCGGCCGGCAGAACCCATTCGCCGTTGCGGTCGCGGTAGGTCTCGTGCACGACCATGCCCTGGGTGAACATGCCTTTGAACGGCTCGTCCAGGTCCAGATGACCGGTCTTGCGCATGGCCCGGGTGAAGAAGCGGCTGTAGAGCAGGTGCAGAATGGCATGCTCCACCCCGCCAATGTACTGGTCGACCGGCAGCCATGCATTGGCCCGCGCCGGAACCGTCGGGGCGTCGGCGTGCGGCGCGGTGAAGCGGGCGAAATACCAGGACGAATCGACGAAAGTGTCCATCGTGTCGGTCTCGCGCCGCGCCGGGCGGCCGCAGATCGGGCAGGGCACGTGCTTCCAGCTCGGGTGGTGATCGAGCGGATTGCCGGGCTTGTCGAAGGTGACGTCGTCGGGCAGCCGAACCGGCAGATCCTTGTCCGGAACCGGCACGATGCCATGCTCCTCGCAGTGGATGACGGGAATGGGGCAGCCCCAATAGCGCTGGCGCGAAATGCCCCAGTCGCGCAGGCGATACTGGGTCTCCACGGTGCCCTGCGGGCGGTTGCCGACGCGGCGCTCGCCAAAGTAGCGGGCGATTTCCGACTTCGCCGCCTCAACCGGCAGCCCGTCGAGGAACTCCGAATGATAGATCGTGCCCGGCCCGACATAGGCTTGCTCCCCCACCGAGAAGTCCTCGGGGTCGGCGCCGGGCGGCAGCACGACGGGGATGACGTTGAGCCCATACTTGCGGGCGAAGTCGAGGTCGCGCTGATCGTGCGCGGGGCAGCCGAAGATGGCGCCCGCGCCATAGTCCATAAGCACGAAGTTGGCGACATAAACGGGCAGCGTCCGGTCCGGCCGGACCGGATGCTTGACGCTGAGGCCGGTAAAGACGCCCTGCTTTTCCGCCTTCTCCAGGGTCTCGGTGGCCGTGCCCTGGCGGTGGAACTCGTCGATGAAGGCGCGCACGCCGGCGTCGGCGCGGGCGATTTCGGCGGCCAGCGGGTGATCGGGCGAGAGCGCGATGAAGCTCGCCCCGAATATGGTGTCCGGACGGGTGGTGAAGACCTCGATCGCGGTCGCGCTGGTGAGACTCGAGGGGACGAGCTCGAACAGAAGCCGCAGGCCCTCGGACTTGCCGATCCAGTTGCGCTGCATGGTGCGCACCTTGTCCGGCCATTCGTTGAGGCCGTCGAGCGCGATCAGCAGCTCCTCGGAATAGTCCGAGATCTTGAAGAACCACTGGGTGAGTTCCCGCTGTTCAACCAGCGCGCCCGAACGCCAGCCGCGCCCGTCGATCACCTGCTCGTTGGCGAGCACGGTTTCGTCCACGGGGTCCCAGTTGACCTTGGAGCTCTTGCGCGTCACCAGCCCGGCCTTCAGGAAATCGAGGAAGAGCTTCTGCTGGCGCTGATAGTATTCGGGGTCGCAGGTCGCAAACTCCCGCGTCCAGTCGAAACTCAGGCCCATCGACTTGAGCTGCTTGCGCATGGTGTCGATGTTGGCATAGGTCCAGGCCTTGGGGTGGCTGCCGGTCTGCTTGGCGGCGTTCTCGGCCGGCAGGCCGAAGGCATCCCAGCCCATCGGGTGCAGAACGTTGAAGCCCCTGGCGCGCTTGTACCGCGCCAGCACGTCACCCATCGAATAGTTCCGCACATGCCCCATATGGATGCGCCCTGAGGGGTAGGGGAACATCTCGAGCACGTAATAGGGCTCGCGCGGGTCGTCGTCGGCGACCACGAACGACTTCTTCTCCTCCCATGCTCGTTGCCAGCGCGGTTCCTCGACCCGCGGGTTGTAGCGCTCGACCGGTTTCACTTGGGCACGTCCTCAGGCGCGGCAAAGAGTTGCTTTGCCGGGGAATTTCGGGGTAGCGGACCATCAACACGAAACCTGGGCATGGTCAACATCGGCGATGGAGAACGCAGCCGAACGGCTCGAAATCATCCGCGCCCGCATCGAGCGGGCCCGGCGCCGCTTCGGCCCTCCGCCCGAGGCGGTCACCCTGGTGGCCGTCTCAAAAACCTTCCCGGCCGAGGCCATCGTGCCGTTCATCGAAGCCGGCCAGAGGGTCTTTGGGGAAAACCGCGTGCAGGAGGCGGCGGCAAAATGGCCGGCGCTCCGGGCCTCTTATGATGGCATAGAACTGCATCTGATCGGCCCGTTGCAGTCCAACAAGGCGCGCGAGGCGGTGGCGCTGTTCGATGTCATCGAGACGGTCGACCGCGACAAGATCGCGGCCGTGCTCAAGGCCGAGATGGACCGGCAGGGGCGTCGTCCCAAGCTGTTCGTGCAGGTCAATATCGGTCTCGAGCCGCAGAAGGCGGGGATTGCGCCGGCCGAGGCGGTCGCCTTCGTCGAACGCTGCCGCGCGGTCCACGGCCTTGCCATCGCCGGGCTCATGGGTATTCCGCCCGAAGGGGCGCCGCCCGGGCCCTATTTCGCCCATCTCGCAACGCTCCGCCGCGAGGCTCAGGTGCCGCTGCTGTCGATGGGCATGAGCGCCGACTTCGAAACCGCCATCGCCATGGGCGCCACGCATGTGCGCGTGGGCAGCGCGCTGTTCGGGCATCGGGTCCAGGGCTGATTTCAGCTGGGCGGGCTTGTCCGTGACGGGGCTTTGGATCACCCTGCCCGCCTATTTTGCGCATATTTGGAGGATCTGATGAGCGACTACGCCGTCTATGGGTCCAACGCCAGCGCGCCGTTCACCCTCAAAGTCCATCGCGGCGATGGCATGGCGCTTCTCGCCATGAACTGGAAGGCGGCCACGCCGCCCGACGATTTCGTCGGTTTCGGCATCGAATATCGCGAGCCCAACACGCAGAAGTTCTGGCCCGTCAAGAACCGCATCGCGTTCCCCACGCCGGATGGCAAGGTCAATCCGCGCCGGCTGTCGTCGCTGAGTTCGCCCATCCAGATGTTCCGCTGGGTGCATTTCCCGATGAATGCCGATCTGCCCGGGGACTTCACCTACCGGGTGACGCCGCTCTTCATGGACCAGGCGGGAGTTCTGGCCCAGGGCGAGCGGCAGGAGGTCGAGATCGCCCTCGCTCGGCAGACCTACCCCGATCTCAATGTCGCCTTCACCCGCGGCTTTGTGTCGTCGCAGGCCTTCGTCGACCGCTACGAAGCGCACGGGCCGCTCGAAAGCCTGGTGCCGCCCGACACGGTGGATGGACTCGCTTTCGTGCCCACGCACCCGGACGCCGATGCCGCCTATAAGTGGATGGGGTTCGAGGCGCGGGCTGCGCTCTTTGATGTGCTCGACCGCGCGATCGCCGATCCGAGCGCCCAGGTGCGGGTCATCGCCTACGATTTCAACCTGCCCGAACTGCTCGAGCGGCTCGTCCGGCTGGGGCCGCGGCTCAAGATCATTGTCGACGACAGCAAGGACCACAAGAAGCCCGGCGCGGAGGAAAGCGAAGCGGCCGGAAGGCTCGCCCAGAGCGCCGGGGCCGATCACGTCAAGCGCCAGCATATGGGCAAGCTGCAGCACAACAAGCTGATCGCGGTGCGCGGCGACGCCTTCAGGGCGGCGGTGTTCGGGTCCACCAATTTCAGCTGGCGCGGCCTCTACGTGCAGAACAACAATGCCCTGGTGGTGACCACCAAGGCCGCGGTCGATCTGTGCTTTGAGGCCTTCGAGGCCTATTTCGCGGTCAAGGGCTCGCCGATCGTTGGCACGTTTCCGGCCTCCGATCTTGCCGGCAAATGGCACGATCTCGAGGTCGCCGGAGTGGATGCCCAGGTCACCTTTTCCCCGCACGGGCCGGACAATGCGCGGCTCGGCGGCATCGCCGACGACATCCTGAGCGCCAAATCGAGCATCCTTTATTCGCTGGCCTTTCTTTACGAAACGGGCGGCCCCGTGACCGAGGCCATCACCACGGTGACCAACGACAAGACCAAGTTCGTCTATGGCATTTCCGACCGCAAGGTCGGCGGCATCGACGTGCAGGAGCCCGACGGCAATCTCAATCCGGTCTATCCGGCCGAACTGTCGGGCAAGCTGCCCGAGCCGTTCAAGTCCGAGCCTGCCGGCGCGACCGGCTACCAGACCCGGATGCACCACAAATTCGTGGTGCTCGACTTCGACACTGCCGACGCGCGGGTCTATCTGGGCTCGTACAATTTCTCCGATCCCGCCGACACGCAGAATGGCGAGAATCTGGTTCTGGTGCGCGACCACAGGGTCACGACCTCCTACATGATCGAAGCCCTGGGCATCTTCGATCACTATCTCTTCCGGGTGCGCCAGAAGCAGGCCAAAAGCGCCAAGAAGCCGCTCACCCTCAAACTGCCGCCGCACCTGTCGGGCGAACCCCCCTGGTGGTCGCGCAGCTATTCCGAGCCCATCCGCATCCGCGACCGGCTGATGTTCTCGAAATAGCCCTCCGCCCCGCCGATGGAATTTGCGAACTCGCGAAACTATACTGTGTCAAATCACGTTCCTGGCCGCGTCACCATGTTGTGATTGGCCGGTGTTCGCCCTCCGGCATACTCACGGGCGCGCTAATCCAGGGGTTACTCCATGATCCGACGCCGGATTTTCCTCGTCGACGACGATGCCGACCTCAGGAAAACTCTGATGGATCAGCTGATGCATTACCGCGAATTCGAGCTGATCGAGGCCGGAACCGGCGCAGAGGCGCTGCGCAAGGTCCGGGACGTGCATATCGACCTGATGATCCTCGATGTGGGGCTGCCCGACATGGACGGCCGCGAAGCCGTCAAGATTCTCCGGCGCGACGGCTTCAAGAGCCCGATCCTGCTGCTGACTGGGCATAACAGCGATTCGGACGAGATTCTCGGGCTCGAATCGGGCGCCAACGATTATGTGACCAAGCCCTTTCGCTTCTCGGTGCTGCTCGCCCGCATCCGCGCCCTGCTGCGCCAGCACGATCAGAGCGAGGACGTGGTGTTCACCATCGGCCCCTACAGCTTCCAGCCGGCGGCCAAGCTCCTCGAGGCGGCAGACGGCGGCAAGGTGCGGCTCACCGACAAGGAAACCTCGATCCTCAAATATCTCTACCGGCAGGGGCCAAAGACCATCACGCGCGACGTGCTGCTCAAGGAGGTCTGGGGCTACAACAACCGCGTCACCACCCATACGCTGGAAACCCATATCTACCGGCTCCGCCAGAAGATCGAGCGCGACCCCTCCAATGCGCGGCTGCTGGTGACGGAAGAGGGCGGCTACCGGCTCGTGCCGTAAAGCTTAACGCCCGGTTCTCCCCTGAAAGCGCCGCAAAAAGGCGGAAATTCCATTCTTTTGAAAGCCCGGGCATGGTCTATATCAGGCCCGGGCCGTGGCGGCGGCCGACTGAATGGATTAACGGGGCAGCATGCAGCTCGACGACGCGACGACGATCCTCGGTCGCGCGGACTTCTTCGAAGTCTGCGACGCCGAGCAGCGGCGTCTGCTCGCCTTCGCCTCGGAGCGCAAGAAGTTCAAGCCCGGCACCGTCATCTATCAGGCGGGCGATGTCCCCGAGGGCGCCCATGTGCTGGTGAGCGGCACCGTTGCGACCTATCAGGATGGCGATGAGTCCGATCCATTCGTGGTGTCCAGCGCGGGGGCCGTGCTGGGGGCGATGTCGCTGGTCGTTGCCAGGCCCCGGCCGGTCACGGTCAAGGCGATCGACAATGTCGAGACGCTGTTCGTGCCGCGTTCGGGCTTTCTCAAGCTTTGCAACCAGTCGCCGGAACTCGCCCGCCGGGCCGCCGAGCGTGTGCGCAAGGAACTCACCGCCTATCTGAGCGCGGTCGAGAAGGTGAAGGGCAAGATCGGCGGCGGAAGGTCGTGACTGGCGGCTGGCGAGACCGGCCATTGGCCACTCGCCCTTGCTCCCCGTTCAGGCGCCAAAATGGGCGATCACCGGCACGTGGTCCGATGGCTTTGCCGTCCAGCCGCGCGCCGGCTTGATGATCTCGGCGCCGGTCGAGTGCGCGGCGACGTCGGCAGTGGCCCAGATGTGGTCGAGGCGGCGGCCGCGATCGCTGAGCTCCCAGTCCTCGGCGCGATAGCTCCACCACGAGTAGAGCTTGGATCCATAGGGAATATGCTTGCGAACCAGGTCGGTCCAGCCGTGGTTGCCCCGCAGCAAGGCCCTCAGGGCGCGGGTCTCCACCGGGGTGTGGCTCACCACGCGCAACAGCTGCTTGTGGCTCCACACGTCGTCCTCATGCGGGGCGACGTTGAAATCGCCGCAGATGAGCTGGCGGTCCTTGAAATGCGCCTCGCCGAACCAGGCCTTCAGTTCCTTGAGGAAATTGAGCTTGTGCCGGAACTTGGGGTTGACCCGGGCGTCGGGGATGTCGCCGCCGGCGGGAATATAGATCGAATGCACCGTGAGCGGGCCGCGGCCGAAGTCGAGGCTTGCCGAGACGTGCCGGCAGTCGTCGATCTTGCAGAAGACGCGATGCGAGATGTCGGCGAGGGGATGGCGCGAAACGATGGCGACGCCGTGGTAGCCCTTCTGTCCATGCACCGCCTGATAGGGGTAGCCCGCCTCGGCCAGCGCGGAGGCCGGGAACTGGTCGTTGAGGCACTTGATCTCCTGCAGGCACAGAACGTCCACGGGGTGCCTGCGCAGGAATTCGAGCACCAGCGGCAGGCGCAGGCGGACCGAGTTGATGTTCCAGGTGGCAAGGGAGGGCATGGAGAGGCGGTCGGCAGTGGGCAGTCGGCAGTAGTAGCGTTCCGGCCGCCGATTGCCTACTGCCGATTGCCTACTGCCTACTGCCTACTGCCTACTGCCTACTGCCTACTGCTACCCGGCGGGTCCCTGCACCTGGTTGTAGTCGTTGATGTTGAGGTAGAAGTAGGCCTTGGGAATATCGACGCCCTTCTGCACGTCGTAAACCGAGAAGGTAAGGTCCGTGCCGTCGGGATTGGTCAGAACCCACTGCACCAGGTCCTGGCTCTCCTTGTCGAAGACGAGCGCCACCTTGACCGTGCCCACGGGGGTGTCGTCCTGCAGGGTCAGCTCGACATAGTTGGCCGACTGGTTCACGGCGACAAGGCCGGCATGCAGAAGGTCGATCCTGTCGTCGAGAAACTGGCGGAGCGGCACCTTGTCCTGCGGGTAGGCGTATTGCGTCTTTTCCTCCCGATCGATGACGTAGAAACCGCTGCCGATCGAGATGATCTCCTCGTGGCTGGGAGGGGCGTAGCGGAAGCGGATCTTGCCGGGCCGCTGCAGGTAGAAAGTCCCCTCGATGCGGTTGCCCTGGGTGTCGACCTGCAGGAACCGCCCGGTCATGGTGGTGATGGCCGAGTTGTGCGCCGAGATGGCGTTGATCTCGTCGACCTGGTCCTGCGTAAGCGTCAGCGGCTCGCCTTCGGCAAAGACGGGCAGCGCCGGCAGGGACGCGGCGACCGCCATCAGGGCCAGTACGGAACGTCGGCGCATGGCTTGTCCTTCGGTTCGTGCTGCCGGTTCGCTACAGGCCAATTGCGGCAACAGCGCGAAGGGTGCGGCCGCCGGGTTAAGACCGGGTTTCCGGCGAACCGCCGCCCAGGGCGGGCTCAGTAGGCGTCGTTGCCCACAAGGATCTCGCGCTTGCCCGAATGGTTGGCGGGAGAGATCACGCCTTCCTTCTCCATGCGCTCGATAAGGGAGGCCGCACGGTTGTAGCCGATGGCGAGGCGGCGCTGCACATAGGAGGTCGAGGCCTTCTTGTCCTGCAGCACGATGTTGACGGCCTTGTCGTAAAGCTCGTCGCCCGAGCCGCCGAATTCGCCGCCTTCGGCCATACCGTCGGCATCGAGCTCGTCCTCCTCGGCGGTGATCGAATCGAGATAGTCGGGCGTGCCCTGCATCTTGAGATGCTTGACGACGCTTTCGACCTCGCCGTCGGAGACGAACGGTCCGTGCAGGCGGCGGATGCGGCCGCCGCCAGCCATATAGAGCATGTCGCCATTGCCCAGAAGCTGCTCGGCGCCCTGTTCGCCCAGAATGGTGCGGCTGTCGATCTTGCTCGTCACCTGGAACGAAATTCTGGTCGGGAAATTGGCCTTGATCGTGCCGGTGATGACATCGACGGAGGGGCGCTGCGTGGCCATGATCACATGGATGCCGGCGGCGCGCGCCATCTGCGCCAGGCGCTGCACGGCCCCCTCGATGTCCTTGCCGGCGACCATCATCAGGTCGGCCATTTCGTCGATGACGACCACGATGAAGGGGAGCGGCTCGAGGTTGAACTGCTCGCTTTCGTAGATGGCCTCGCCGGTTTCGCGGTCAAAGCCGGTCTGCACGGTGCGGGTCAGCGTTTCGCCTTTGCCCGCGGCCTCGAGCACGCGCTGGTTGAAACCGTCGATGTTGCGCACGCCAATCTTGCTCATCTTGCGGTAGCGGTCCTCCATCTCGCGCACGGCCCATTTGAGGGCCGTCACGGCCTTGGAGGGATCGGTCACCACCGGGGTCAGCAAATGCGGGATGCCGTCATAGATCGACAGCTCCAGCATTTTGGGGTCGATCATGATCAGACGGCACTGTTCCGGCGTCATCTGGTAGAGCAGCGACAGGATGAAGGTGTTGATGCCCACCGACTTGCCCGAGCCGGTGGTGCCGGCGATGAGCAGATGCGGCATGCGCGCGAGATCGGCGATGATGGGTTCGCCGCCGATGGTCTTGCCCAGGCAGATGGGGAGCTTGCCCTTCATCTTCTCGAAATCCTGGCTCGCGAGCATCTCGCGCAGATAGACGATCTCGCGCGTCTCATTGGGCAGCTCGATGCCGATCGCGTTGCGGCCGGGAACCACGGCGACGCGGGCCGAGATGGCGCTCATCGAGCGGGCGATGTCGTCGGCAAGCGAGATCACGCGGCTCGACTTGATGCCGGGCGCCGGCTCGAGCTCGTAGAGGGTGACCACGGGGCCGGGGCGGACATTGATGATGTCGCCTTTGACGCCGAAATCGTCGAGAACGCCTTCAAGCCGCCGGGCCATGGCTTCGAGCCGTTCCGGGCGATGCTCATCGAGCATGCCCTTGTGCTTGGGCTCGGCAAGCAGGCTCAGCGGTGGCAGCTCGAAGCCGCCATCGTCGAGCAGCGAGGGCTGTGCTTCACGCGCGGCGCGACTGCCTGGCGCCGGGCGGCGCGCCGGCGCGGAGACCCGCCGGGTCGGGGCGAGGGGTTCCTCTTCCTCTTCCCCATCGCCATCGTCGGGGTCGAAGCTCTCGGGCTGCTGCGGGGAAAAGATGCGCCGCTCGAGCGTCACCTGTGGCTCGCGCCGGTCGTCGGGCAGCACCGTCACGGCAGCAGCGCGGCCGCCATCGAGGCTGGGCTCGCGGGCGGCCTCGCGCCATTGGGCGGCCTCGGCTTCGCGGCGCGCGGCAGCGTTGTCGCGGGCCTGCGCCAAAGCGCGGCGGAAAGCATGCTGGGCGGCAAAGCCCAGATGCACCAGGGCGCCGATCGCAACATCCATGAGGCCCGAGCGCTCACCCGCATCCTCGGATGCACCGGCCTTGGCGCGGCGCTTGCCTGCTGGGGCGGAGCGCAGGAGCAGGTCGGCGCCGGCGCCGAGCGCGATCCAGAACAGCACCAGCGTGGGCGTGACGAGAATGATGGCAAAGAGCCAGGCGGTGACCGGCTGGGGGTGGGCTCCTGTCACCATGGTGGCGAGATTGGAGAAGCCCGAACCCACAAGGCCGCCCAGCCCGGTGGGCAGCGGCCAGCTTTGGGGCGCGGGCATGAAGGCGAGCACGCCCGTCGAGAGTCCCGTCGCGGCGAGCCAGGCGAGGAGTCGCAGGCCCATCTTCTGCGGCACGCGCCGGCGCACAAAGCTCCAGCCCCAAAGGGCAAGCGGAATGAGAAGCACGATGATGCCGAGGCCGAGCACCTGGAAGCTGATGTCGGCCATCACGGCGCCCGGAAAGCCAAGCCAGTTCGAGACCGGCTTGCTGGTGGCGTAGGACAGAGAGGGGTCATCGACCGACCAGGAGGCGAGCGCGGCCATCATGAGGGCGACCGCGCCGAGCACCAGAAAGCCGATGAGTCGAACGGGTATGGTGATGGCGATGGCGGGCGCGGGGGACTGGTCTTCGAGCAGGGGACGTGCCGGCATCGCAAAACTCTGGAACGCAACTTGAGTGGCGATCCTAGGTCCCGCGTGGTTAATCCGGAGCTAACCATAGCGACGGAGGTGAAAGCGGGTGAATGGTGAATGGTGAATGGTGAATAGTGAATGGTGAATGGTGAATAGTGAATGGACGAAGGCACCTGGTTCCCGAGAACAGCAGTCGACACCTTTCTTACCATTCACCATTTACCAATCACCCTCTCATATCTCGCCCTCCGGCAGCGCGCCGATCGAGTGAATGGAGAGATCCGCGCCGCGGCGCTGCTGCTCGTCCGAGAGGCGGATGCCGGCCACGCGCTTGGCGATGGCATAGACAGCCCAGCCGGCCGCCATCGCATAGGCCGACACCACGGCTGAACCGGCGATCTGAACGATCGGCGAAACGCCGCCCATGCCGCCGAGCTGGCTCAGCCCGAATATGCCGCAGGCAATGCCGCCCCAGAGGCCGCACAGGCCGTGCAGTGGCCAGACCCCGAGAACGTCGTCGATCTTGAGCCGCTCCTGGGTCAGGGTGAAGCCGCGGACGAAGATAAGGCCCGCCACCGCGCCGGTTGCCAGTGCGCCGATCGGGTGCATCACATCCGAGCCGGCACAGACGGCGACCAGACCGGCGAGCGCCCCGTTATGGACAAAGCCGGGGTCCGCCCTGGACGCAATGGCGGCAGCGGCGATCCCCCCGACCATGGCGAGCAGCGAATTCATGGCGACCAGTCCGGATACTGCGGCTGTCGACTGAGCCGACATCACGTTGAAGCCGAACCAGCCAATCGAGAGCATCCAGGTGCCAAGGCCGAGCCAGGGGATCGAAGAGGGCGGAAAGGGCCGGCCATGCGGGCCGTAGCGGCCCACACGCGGGCCAAGCGCCAACACCGCGGCCAGCGCCAGCCAGCCGCCCATGGCGTGAACGACGATCGAGCCCGCGAAATCATGGAAGGGAGCGCCCAGCGCGGCCTTGAGCCAGGCCTGGATGCCGTAGTTAAAGTTCCAGACGATGCCTTCGCTCAGAGGGTAGATGATGCCGACGATCAGCGCCGCCACCGCAACCTGTGGCCAGAACCTCGCCCGCTCGGCGATGCCTCCAGAAATGATCGCGGGAACTGCCGCCGCAAACGTTGCCAGAAAGAAGAAGCGCACCAGGGTCAGACCCTGCGGGCCGAAGCCTGCGCCTCGGCCCGATAGCGTCGCCGCGTCGTGAAAGAAGCTCACGCCATAGGCGATCCAGTAGCCGACGACGAAATAGGCCAGAGTCGAAAAGGCGAAGTCGACGATGATCTTCACCATCGCGTTCACCTGATTCTTGCCGCGCACGGTTCCGAGTTCGAGGAAGGCGAATCCCCCGTGCATGGAGAACACCAGCACCGCACCGACCAGCAAAAAGAACACATCGAGTCCGACCGCGGACTGATCCATCAAGGCCTCCCCGGGCGGCAGCGCCGCCATGCTTCCCTCACCGGCTCGCAACCGGTCATTCGCGGAGCAGAGGACTCAAGGATCGTGCCATTCAGGACGGCGGCAAAAATGCCTTTGCGATGAGATAGTTGGCAAACGCCGTGGCAGGGCCGGGCGGCCGGATGCAGGCAGCGGGGCTAAAAATGCGGCAACAACGCTTCGCGCATCGCCCAATTTCTGGGCAGGGTGTTCGAGCGGCGTTCGATCTGGGGTGCAGCCCGCGCGGTTTGCGAGTGGGAAGCCTCGTGGCAGGCCAAGAGGTGCGCAGGCTGCACGCCAGATCGAACCGAAAGCGGCAGCCAGATCGCATCCGGCTGCCGGAGTTTGCCGGCGCGGGTCCGGGAGTCCGCCGCGCCGGGAAATCGATGGGCCTACTCGGCCACGGCCTCGCCATGCTGGGTGATGTCGAGGCCTTCCTCCTCCTCCTGCTCGGATGGGCGCAGCCCGACCAGCACTCTGGCGATCATGAGGATCACGAAGGAGGCCACTGCCGTCCACACGATCGTGGCGACGATCCCGTAGAACTGCGTGACGATCGAGTGGTTCTGGCCCAGCGAATTGATGGCCGGGTCGGCGAACACGCCGGTCAGGAGCGCCCCGACAATGCCGCCCACGCCGTGAACGCCGAAGGCGTCGAGCGAGTCGTCGTAGCCGAACATGCGCTTCATGTGGGCCGCGGCAAGGTAGCAGAGCACGCCCGCGACAATGCCGATCACCAGGGCGCCGGTGGGGTTCACGAAACCCGAAGCGGGGGTGACCGCCACAAGGCCCGCGACCGCGCCCGAAATGATGCCCAGGACGCTCGGCTTCTTGACCACGATCCATTCGGCGAACATCCAGGCGAGCGCCGCTGCGGCAGTGGCCACCTGCGTGTTCATCATGGCCGCCCCGGCAAGGCCGTCGGCAGCGAGCTCGGAACCGGCGTTGAAGCCGAACCAGCCCACCCAAAGAAGCGAGGCGCCGATCACCGAAATCACAAGGTTGTGCGGCGCCATGTTGGTGGTGCCGAAGCCTTTGCGCTTGCCCAGAACGAGGGCGCACACGAGGCCCGCCACGCCGGCATTGATATGCACCACGGTGCCGCCGGCGAAGTCGAGCACACCCAGCCCGCCCAGGAAGCCGCCGCCCCAGACCCAATGGGCGATCGGCGAATAAACCACCAGCGACCACAGGCCCATGAAGATCAGCATGGCCGAGAACTTCATGCGTTCGGCGAAGGCGCCCGCAATCAGGGCCGGCGTGATGATCGCGAAGGTCATCTGGAACATCGAGAACACCCATTCCGGGATGTTGGCGACGCCAGGCAGCCACAGGGTCGAGACGGTGATGCCGTTGTGGAAGATCTTGGAGAAGCCGCCCAGCCAGGCCTGCGTCGGTCCGCCATCGGAGAAGGCGATCGAGTAGCCCACGACGAACCACAGAATGGTCACGAGGCAGGTGATCGCGAAGGACTGCATCACCGTCGCCAGCACGTTCTTCTTGCGGACCATGCCGCCATAGAAAAGGGCCAGTCCGGGAATGGTCATCATCAGGACCAGCGCCGTCGAGGTGAGCATCCAGGCGGTGTTGCCGGTGTCGAGCGCCGGCGCGGGGGCGGAACTGTCCTGGGCGAGCGCGGGCAGCGTCATCAGCGCCATGGCCGCGAGCGCCGATGCCAGCCCCGTCAGTCGGTTGTTGAGTTGCATAGGTGTTGCCTCCAAATCAGCGCTAAAGTGCCGCCGCGCCGGTCTCGCCGGTGCGGATGCGGGTGACGGCCAAGAGGTCGAGGACGAAGATCTTGCCGTCCCCGATTCGCCCGGTCTGGGCGCTTTCGCGGATGGCCGACACGATCTGGTCGGCCTGGCCGTCATCGACGGCGATCTCGATCTTGAGCTTGGGCAGGAAGTGCACGGCGTATTCCGTGCCGCGGTAAATCTCGGAGTGGCCCTTCTGGCGGCCATAGCCCTTGACCTCGGTCACGGTCATGCCGTGCACGTCGAGCGAGTTGAGCGCCTGACGCACCTCCTCAAGCCGCGACGGCTTGATGATTGCGATCACCAGTTTCATGAGTGCCCCTTTCGACTGTCGTCCTGGTCTCGATGGGCATTTCAGACTCAAACGCCGTGCCAGATCGGGGGGCGGTTGCCCAAGCTTATGATTTCATTAATCAATCGCGAGGGCGGCCGGTGCACTGAAAAGCGGCAGCACGCGTCCGATGCCCATTTCTGCCCATTTCTTGTGCTATTGAGCAGTCTTTGCCGAACGTTTCAGCAACTGCGACGGCGATGACTCTTGATTGGGCAGGGCGGCCGTTGGAGAACAGGTGCATGGCAGAGCACATCGCGTCCTATGACGTCATAATTGTCGGCGGCGGCCCCGTGGGTCTTTGCCAGGCCCTGGCCCTGGCGCGATTCGAGCCCGATCTGCGACTGGCGCTCGTCGACCGCCGAAGCTTCGCGGTGCCCGACGACAAGCGCGCCTTCGCGTTGTCGGCGGCGGTCAAGCGGGTGCTCGAAACTCTAGGGGTCTGGGGAGCCATCGCCCCCGAGGCCGAGCCGATCCGCGCCATGAAGATTTCCGATTCGGGCCGCGGCGATCTTTCCCGCCCGGTCTTTCTCAATTTCTCGGGCGATGTCGCGCCAGGCGAGCCTTATGCCCACATGGTGCCCAACCGTGTGCTCACGGCGGCCCTCCTCGAGGCCGTCGGCGGACGCGCGGACACCATCGCGCCGGCCGAGATCGTCGGCCGGACGGCGGACACGGCCTGCGCGACGCTTTCGCTCAAGGATGGGCGGGCGGTCAGAGCGCCGCTCGTCATCGCCGCCGATGGCGCCATGTCGGCGCTGCGGCAGATGGCCGAAATTGGCGTCATCAGTCATGACTACCGACAGGCCGGGGTGGTGACGACGATCGCGCACGAGCTGCCGCATGAGGGCGTGGCGTACGAGCATTTCCGGCCGGCGGGCCCCTTTGCGAGCCTGCCGCTGCGGGGCAACCGCTCATCGCTGGTGTGGACCGAATCGAGCGCGCAAGCGGCTCGCCTCAAGTCCCTGCCGCTCGCCGAGGCTGCCGCCGAAATCGAAGCGGCAATGGGCTTCTCGCTCGGCCGGGTGACGGTCGAAGAGCCGCTGCAGAGCTTCCCGCTCCGCCTGCAGCTCGCCCGCGCCTTTGTCGCCCCCCGGCTGGCGCTGATCGGGGATGCGGCGCATGTCATCCATCCGCTCGCCGGGCAAGGGCTCAACCTGGGCCTCAAGGATGTTGCGGCGCTGGCCCAAACCGTCATCGAGGCAGTACGGCTCGGGCTCGACCACGGAGCCCCCGACGTGCTCGAGCGCTATCAGAGGTGGCGGCGGTTCGACACCGCCGTGATGGCCGCCGTCACCGACAACCTCAATCGCCTGTTTTCCAACGACGTTGCGCCGGTGCGGGCGCTGCGCGATTTCGGGCTGGGCCTCGTCGAGCGCATGCCGCGCGTCAAGTCGGCGCTGATTGCGCGCGCCGCCGGGCTCGAAGCGGGCGGCCCCAGGCTGCTGCGTGGAATGCCGATCTAGGCGTCACGCCGTCACGTTCAGCGAAATGTCAGCGGGCCTGTCGGCGCCCGAGATTTTCGATGGCCGCAAGCGCCTCCAGACGGCGCGTCCAGGGCACGAAGATGTGGTCGTGATGGTAGGCCGCGATGACATTGGCGCTGATCCCCGCCGCGGTCAGGGCCTCGGCAATGGCGGCCGTCATGCCCACTGCCTCAAGCGAGGAGGCGACCATCATGGTCAGCCTCGCATAGCGCGCCGCCGGCGCGCCGTCCAAGGCGGTCCATGCCGCGGCGGGCAGCACCGCGCTCAACCCTTCGCTTTCGGCGAAGGTCGCCAGCGGAACGATTCCGGGCGGCAAGGTCGCGCCGCGCGGCAGCGTGACGAACACATAGGGCTCGGGGTCGAGCACGGGCTGGAGATTGGCAAGAAGGGTCTGGAGGTCAGTCTCGCCCGGCATGCGTCATGCCGTCGGCGGAAAGTGCACGCGCATCTCGTCGGGATCGACATCGCGCGCTTCGTCCAGGCTCAGCATCGGCACGCCCTGGCGGATGGGAAAAGCCAGGTGGGCAGCCACCGAAATGAGCTCGGTCCGGTCGGCGCTCAGCACCAGGCGCGTCTTGGTCAGCGGGCAGACCAGCATCTCCAGGGTGCGCGGATCGATCTCGAAGCGGCGCTCGGGCGTATCGGCCATCGCAGCACTCAGTTGAGCGGCACGCCGTCGGTCCTGCCCTTGGCCATTTCGAATTCGGCCAGCGCGATCAGCGTCTCGGCCCGCGCCTGCAGCGAGCTTGCCTCGAGCAGCACCTGCTTTTCCCGGGCCCCGTAGGGCGAGACCATGCAGCAGAAGTTGACGAGATCGGCGGTTCCGGTCCGGTTGATTTCGTCCCAGTTGAGATCGAAATTGGCGAACTCGGCATAGTCCTTCATCATTTTGAGGAAGCGGGCGCGATCAACCTCGTCTTCCCCCAGGGCATGGGTGAAGTCGCCGGCAAAGCGTTCGGCCGAAATCTGCGCCTGACGGAAAGGCGTCATCACCGTGAGCTCGTTGCCAAGCTCGAAGCGCGTGATGCCTTCGAGAATGATGAAGTAGCGGCCCTCCCCATTCTCCTCCCAATGGGTCAGGCGGCCGACGGTGCCGATCTTCTGGAGCGGCGCTCTACCCCGGGGGCTCTCCTCGGAGGTGTCTTCCGGCTGGATCAGCGCGATCAGGCGATTGCCGCTGAGCGCCTGGTCGACCATTTCGACATAGCGCGGCTCGAAGATGTTGAGCGGCCGGTGCGCGAAGGGCAGAAGCAGGGCGCCGGTGAGCGGAAAGATCGGCAGGTGGGCGGGCAGATCGGCCGGCGAGGCCGGGCGCTTGTGCATCACGAAAACAGCAGGCTCGAAAGCAGCCTGCGCCCCTTGAGCGTCGCCGGGTCCTTGCCGCCCCAGGCCTCGAAGAAATCCAGCAGCTTCTTGCGCGCGCCGTCCTCGTTCCAGCTCCGGTCGCGCTTCATGAGCTGCACCAGCTGTTCGGCGGCCTCGACGCGCTTGCCCTCGGCGTTGAGCGCGATGGCAAGGTCGTAGCGGGCCTGGTGGTCGTCGGGAGATTTCTCCACCCGGCGGGTGAGCTCGGCCACCGGCCCAACGGCGGCGGCCTCGGTCAGCAGCTTCAGTTCGGCGGCGAGAGAGCCATAGTCGGCGCCCTTGCGCGCCGCCTCCGGAATTGCCGCGAACACCGCCTGGGCCTGCTCGGCCTCGCCGGCCTTGAGGTAGACGCGCGTCATGCCCAGCAGGGCCTCGGCGTTGTCGGCCTGGTGCTGGAGCACCATGCCGAAAATCTGGGCGGCGCTGTTGAGATCGCCGGCGTCCAGCGCCTCGCGCGCCGCCTTGAGCGCATCGGCGATCTGCCCTTCAAGCGAGCCCGCCGGGGCGCGGCCGGGCGGGGCGGCGGCGATCACCTTGTCGGCAAATTTGCGAACTTCGCTTTCGGGGTAGGCGCCAATGAAGGCGTCGACCGGCCGGCCGCCGGCGAAGGCGAACACGGCGGGAATCGACTGCACCCCCAGCTGGCCGGCGATGGCCGGGTTCTCGTCAATATTGATCTTGACCAGCCGGATCTTGCCCTTCTTTTCGTTCACCACCTTTTCGATGGTCGGGCTGAGCGTGCGGCATGGGCCGCACCAGGGCGCCCAGAAGTCGACCAGCACGGGCGCTTCAAGCGATGCATCGATCACGTCGGCCTTGAAAGCGCGGTCGGTCGAATCCTTGACAAGCGGCGCCGGCGGGGTCGGCGCGGGGTTGGCGGAGCTGATGTTGACGTTCACGGGGAGGGCTCTTTCGTGCTCGGATTGCCCCATATTCGCACACATTCCGGCGGGGCCGCCAGCGGCGTCCGGAGCGTGGCGAAGAGGGTTGCAAAGGCGGTGTCGATTGGGCATATAGGCCCCGCATCGCGCCCTGCCAAGATCGGGGCGCCAGGGTGCTGGAGTGCGGGTGTAGCTCAGGGGTAGAGCATAACCTTGCCAAGGTTAGGGTCGAGGGTTCGAATCCCTTCGCCCGCTCCAATTCCCAGCGGTTACCAGTCGAAAGAGCCGGGCCTTGACGCCCGGCTTTTCGTTGCCCGGGCCTTGTCGCGGGTGGCGCGGGCCAGTTGGCCAGGCGAGCGGTCGCTCGCCCGGCCCCGCGCCGCAATTGCTTCAATCAGCCCAAATTTTCCGGTGGTAACGGCGTCGGCTAGACTTGGCGGCTTGCTGCGAAACGCAAGATGTCGTGATCGAAGCTCTGCTTCCTTGCCGCCGCGCTTCTTGATAGCGTCGTCCGATATTTGGGGGGATTCTTTGAACGATACGGGGAGGGGCGACCGCCGGGTTCGCGTCGAAGACGTTGCGCGCGAAGCGGGCGTTTCGCCCATCACCGTGTCGCGGGTGCTGCGGACACCGGAGCTGGTCAAGCCCGAAACGCGTCAGCGCGTGCTCGAAGCGGTCGCGCACACCGGCTATGTCGTCGATTCGATCGCCTCGAGCCTGCGTTCCGGCCGCTCGCAGATCATCACGATGTTCGTCGCCAATCTGCGCAACCCGCATTTCGCCAGCGCCGTACAGGGCGCTGTGGAAGCCTTTTCCGGCAGCCGTTTCCGGCTGATGTTCGCGCAGACGGGCTATTCGGACCAGCTGACGCCGGAAAATCTGACGGCGCTGCTGCCCTTCCGGCCGGCGGGCATGATGTTCACCGGCACCATCCGCAGCGATGCCACGCGCGCCGCACTCAGAGGGCTGGGCGTGCCGGTGGTGGAGATGTGGGGCGACCGGGCCGATCCGGTCGATATGAGCGTGGGCACCTCGGGCTTCGCGGGCGGCCGGCTGATGGGCCGGCATTTCGCCGAGCAGGGTTTCCGCCGCATCGCCTATTGCGGCTACATGCGGGAGCGGGGCACGGCCAGGCTCGACGGCTTCCGGGCGGGCCTTGAGGAATCGGGGGCCGAACTGGCGTTGGTCCACGCCCGGCAGGGCAACCGCGATTTCGTCGACGGCATGGCGGCGTTCCAAGAGATCATGGACGCCATGCCCGATTGCGACGCGGTGTTCTTTGCCACCGACCTGCTGGCGGTCGGCGCCATCATCGCGGCGCGCCGGCGCGGCGTCGATATTCCCGGACAGGTGGCGCTGGCCGGCTACGGCGACCTCGAATTCGCCGCCGAGGTGGATCCGCCCATCACGTCGGTTCACGTCTCCGACTATGAAATCGGGCGCCTGGCGGGCAAAATGCTGCTTGAGCGCCTCGAGGGCCGCGGCCCGGCGGGAGCGGTGGTCGAATTGCCCGTGCATCTCGTGGCGCGGCTCAGCACCGCGCGCAAACGTTAGGAACCGGACGCGATTGCGCGCAAATGCCCTCTGATTCCGCCCGCCGATGCGCTATGGGTTCGCCCGAGCCTTTTTCATTCCGAGGACAAAGATGACTACCGACGGCAAGGGGGGAGCGGGCCGCAAGCTTCGGTCGCGCGCCTGGTTCGACAATCCGGACAATCCCGACATGACGGCGCTCTATCTCGAGCGCTACATGAATTTCGGCATCAGCAGGGAAGAGCTGCAGTCCGACAAGCCGATCATCGGCATCGCCCAGACCGGTTCGGATCTTTCGCCATGCAACCGCCATCACCTGGTGCTGGCCCAGCGCGTGCGGGAGGGTATCCGCGAGGCGGGCGGCATCGCCATCGAATTTCCCGTCCATCCCATCCAGGAAACGGGCAAACGTCCCACCGCCGGTCTCGACCGCAACCTCGCTTATCTGAGCCTGGTCGAGGTGCTCTACGGCTATCCGATCGACGGGGTCGTGCTCACCATCGGGTGCGACAAGACCACGCCCGCCATGCTGATGGGCGCGGCGACGGTCAACATCCCGGCGATCGCGCTTTCGGTCGGTCCGATGCTCAACGGCTATTTCAAGGGCGAGCGCACGGGCTCGGGCACGATTGTCTGGAAGGCCCGGCAGATGATGGCTGCCGGCGAAATCGACTACAAAGGTTTCGTCGACCTGGTCGCCTCGTCGGCGCCCTCGACCGGCTACTGCAACACGATGGGCACGGCGACCACCATGAACTCGCTCGCCGAGGCGCTCGGCATGCAGCTTCCGGGGTCGGCGGCAATTCCGGCTCCCTACCGCGACCGGCTGGAGATGGCCTACCGGACCGGGCTCAGGATCGTCGACATGGTCCGCGAAGACCTCAAACCCTCCGACATCCTGACCAAGGACAATTTCATCAACACCATCGTCGTCAATTCGGCGATCGGGGGGTCGACCAACGCTCCCATCCACATCAACGCCATCGCGCGGCATATCGGGGTCGATCTCAAGATCGACGACTGGCAGACCTACGGCCACAAGGTGCCGCTGCTCGTCAACCTGCAGCCGGCCGGCGAATATCTGGGCGAGGACTACTACCACGCCGGGGGCGTGCCGGCGGTGGTCAACGAGCTCATGAAGAAGGGGCTCATCCGCGAGAACGCGCCGACCGTAAACGGCAAAACCATGGGCGAGAACTGCCGCAACACCAAAGTGGTGGACGACAAGGTGATCCGGCCGATCGACAATCCGCTCAAGACCGAGGCGGGCTTCATCGTGCTGCGCGGCAATCTCTTCGACAATGCGATCATGAAGACGTCGGTGATCAGCCAGGAGTTCAAGGACCGCTATCTGAGCGACCCCAAGCACCCCAACGTGTTCGAGGGCAAGGCGGTGGTCTTCGACGGCCCGGAGGACTACCACCACCGCATCGACGATCCCTCGCTCGAGATCGACGAATATACCATGCTGTTCATGCGCGGAGCCGGACCGATCGGCTATCCGGGCGCGGCGGAAGTGGTCAACATGCGGCCGCCGGCCTATCTCATCAAAAAGGGCGTCCATTCGCTGCCCTGCATCGGCGATGGCCGGCAGTCGGGCACCTCGGGCTCGCCGTCCATCCTCAATGCCTCGCCGGAGGCGGCGGCGGGGGGCAATCTGGCGATCCTGAGGACCGGCGACCGCGTGCGCATCGACCTCAATGCCGGGCGGGCCGACATCCTGATTTCGGAGGCCGAAATCAAGAAGCGGCAGGACGATCTGGCTTCGATGGGCGGTTACCAGTACCCCAAGCATCAGACGCCCTGGCAGGAGATCCAGCGCGGCCTGGTGGATCAGCTCGGCGATGGGGCGGTGCTCAAGCCGGCCGTCAAATACCAGCGGATCGCGCAGACCTCCGGCATTCCGCGCGACAACCACTGACGCTGCTTGCGGGCGGGCCGGCCACGCCGGCCCCGCATTGCGCGGGCCTAGGCTTTGCTTTATTGGGGCGCATCGCTTGGGAGCGACCCTCAAATGCCGGATATCCTGGAGTATTGCAAAGGCCGCAAGTCCGAGACGTTCAAATCGGGCACGGTGATGATCAACGAGGGCGGCGAGGAGCGAAAGCTTTTCGTGCTCATCGAGGGTCAGGTCGAGGTTCTGCGCAAGGGCACGCAGGTGAGCTATGTCGACGAGCCGGGCTCGCTGTTCGGCGAGATGAGCGTCTTGCTCGACATGCCCTATTCGGCCACGGTCAAGGCGCTGTCGACCGTCAAGGCCTATGTCATCGACGATCCGATCGCGTTTCTGGGCAGCCAGGCGGAAATTGCGCTCGAACTCGCGGCGCTTCTGGCGCGGCGGCTCTATTACACCACCTCCTACCTCGTGGATCTGCAGCAGCAGGCGGCGGGGCGGCGGGAGGACCTCGATCTGGTCGACAAGATCCTCGCCCAGCTTGTGCAGTCGCCCGATGAGGACAAGGCTCGGACCAAAGGCAAGAAATAGCGGTCAGCCCGCCAGTCCGCGGTTGAGCAGCACGATATAGATCATGGCCGCATAGGTCAGCTGATGGGTCAGCTGATCGATGCCGTGCAGCGCCCAGAAGCGGCGCGGCTCCCGATCGACGTGGACCCCCGTCGAATACTGGATCTTGGCGAAATCCAGCGCGTAGTGAACCACGAATTCGGCAATGAACAGCAGGGCGACCAGCCCCGGCGGGCTGCCGCAGGCCAGCAGAACCACCGCCGAAAACGCCGCGTGCACGGCCGCGTGGGCATAGCCGCCGGGATGCCGGAGGTTGCCCTTGCCGCCCAGCATCCAGCCGGGCTGGAGAAAGTAGTCGGCGACGTAGTGTTTGATCTCAAGGCCGATCAGAAGCGCGAAAAATACCGCCGTCATCTTCCCCTCCGGCCCCCCAGCCGAAGCCGGAACGCATTGACGGCGCTCCGGTATCCCTATCCCGCGGGCCGACTGTTGCAGCATCTTCCGGAGCGTGCAAGCGCCGAAGATTCGTCGTAAAGGCGGCTAGAATGGCAATCGTTCAGCGGCCGTTCAGGCAGCCGGTGCCATGCGGGCCCCGCGTCGTCGGGGCTCCGTTTCAGAGGGTAATATGCGCAAGCTGATTTCGATTTTCGCGGTCGCCGCGCTGCTCGCTGCCGCGCCCGCGACTGCCTGGGCGGCCGCCGCAGGCTCCGCCAAGGGCGTCAAGCAGGATGCCGCCGCAGCGCTCGAGGGGCAAACCCGCACGCTCGTGGTGGGCTCCGACATCTTCATCGGCGATGAGATCAACACCGATGCCAAGGGCCAGGTGCAGGTGCTGTTCGCCGACAACACCAAGCTCGTCGTGGGTCCCAACTCCTCGCTCAAGATCGACGACTACCTGTTGCGCAACAACGGCGACCCCGGCAAGTTCGTGGTGGACATGCTCTCGGGATCGTTCCGTTTCGCGACCGGCAACGGTCCGAAATCGAGCTACCAGATCAACACGCCTACCGGCACCATCGGAGTGCGCGGCACGCATTTCGAGGTGTGGGTCTTCCCCGATACAGGCTTTGCGCGCATCCTGCGCGACGATGGCACGGTGCTCTACAAGGCGCTGGGAGAGAAAGAGTGGAACGTGCTCGACGACACCTGCGAGGTGGGCGAGATCGGCGACGGGCAGTCCCAGCTGCTGGGCGATGCGCGCGACTCCACCGGGCAGGAGCGGGCAGACTACAAGCACGAGTTCCGTTATGCCGACAATCAGTCGCCGCTTCTGCGGGCGTTCTGGTTCATCGAGTCGTTTGAGTGCCTGCACAAGGCGCCCAACGTGCCGAGCTTTCCCACCAATCCGAATTTCCAGAGCAAGGCGCCGCCGCCGGAACAGCCGACGATATACACCAAATGGGTGATTCGTGCCTTCGGGCCCAAGCCCTAGAACGTCGCTCGTCAAATGCCTGCCGGCCGGTTATACCAGCGCATGACCGGCCGGAGGCTGCTGCCGACATTGCTGGGCCTGTGCCTGGTGGCGCTGCTCGCGCTGCTCAGGCTTGCCGACCCGCTGCCGGTCGCGGCCATCCGCGACATGTGGTTCGATTTCGAGCAGCGTCTGCTGCCGCGCCCTGCAACCGACAGTCCAGTGCGCGTCATCGACATCGACGAGGCGTCCCTCAAGGCTCTCGGCCAGTGGCCCTGGCCGCGCTCCGAGCTCGCCACGCTCACCTCGCGCCTGCACGAGCTGGGCGCTGCCGCGATCGGCTACGACGTGCTTTTCCCCGAGCCCGATCGGCTCAGCCCCAATAACGATGCCGCCTTCGCCCAGGCGCTTTCGGGCGCCAATGCCGCGCTCGGGTTTTCGCTGGCCGCCAATGCGCCGCCGCTTGCCACCCCGCCCAAAGGCGGCATTGCGGTCTCGGGCAGCGATCCCAGCCCCAGCCTGCCGCATCTGGCCGGGGCCGTCGCGCCCTTGCCGTTGCTCGGGGCGGCCGCGGCCGGGCTGGGCAGCCTCAGCCTCGATCTCTCCGACTCGGCCGGCACGGTGCGCAAGGTGCCGCTCCTATGGAGCGACGGGGCCAATTTCTATCCGGCGCTGTCGCTCGAGGCGCTCCGGCTTGCGCTCGGGGCGAGCACGCTGGTGGCGCTGGGCGACCGGCGCGGCGATGGCACGCTCGAGGCGCTCAAGCTCGGGCCGTTCACGATTCCCACCACGGCAGACGGCTCCCTGGTCCTCTACGACCGGACGGCCGATCAGGCGACAGTCATTTCCGCGGCGCAGATTCTGGGCGAGAACTACCGGACGCTGGCCGATCAGGTGAGCGGCCGCATCATGCTTATCGGCACATCCGCCAGCGGCCTGCTCGATCTGCATGCCACCCCGCTCAATCCCGTGGTCGCCGGAGTGCGCATCCATGCCGAGGTCATCGACCAGATCGTCTCGCAGCAGTTCCTGAGCCGGGCCGACTGGGTGCAGGGGCTTGAAATCCTCTGCTTTGTCGTGGGCGGGGCCCTGCTGGTGCTGGTGGTGCTGCGGCTGGGACCGGTCGCCGGGCTGGCGCTGGCCCTGCTGCTCATTCTGGCGATGGGGGGAGGCGCCTATTTCGGCTTTGCCGCAAAGGGCTGGCTGCTCGATGCGACGTTTCCGGTCGCGGGGGCGCTGCTCATCTACGGCACCATGGTCTATGCGCGCTTCGTTTCCACCGAGCGGGACCGCCGGCAGCTCCGGCGCGCCTTCGGCCACTATGTGGCGCCGCAGCTTCTCAGCCGCATCGAACGGTCGGCGAGCGAGCTCAAGCTCGGCGGAGAGGCGCGCGAGATCACGGTGATGTTCACCGACATGCGGGGGTTCACCGCCTTCACCGAGGCGCACGAGCCCGAAGACACCTTCGCCATGCTCAATCGCATGTTCGGGGCGTTGGGCGAGGAGGTCGTCGCCCGCTCGGGCACGATCGACAAGTTCATCGGCGATTCCATAATGGCGTTCTGGAACGCGCCGCTCGATGTGCGCGACCACGCGCGGCTTGCCTGCGAGGCGGCGCTTGCCATGCGGCGCACACTCGACAGCCTCAATGCCGAGGGCCGGCTCGAGGGTATATCGATTGGTATCGGCATTTCGACGGGCGAGGCGCTGGTGGGCAATATGGGGCTCGAAAGCCGCTTCGACTATTCGGCGATCGGCGATACGGTCAATGTCGCTTCGCGCGTCGAAGGTGAAAGCAAGCTCATCGGCTTCGACATCGTCGCGGCGGAAGGCACGCGGCGCGCCGTGCCCGATTTCGCCTGGCTCGAGGCGGGCAGCGTGCAGCTCAAGGGCAAGCGGGCCCGGCTGCCCATCCATATCCTGGTGGGGGACGCGGCGCTGGCGCAATCGCCGGCCTTCCTCGAACTGCGCGCGGCGCATATCGCCTGGCTCGCTGGCGGCGTGCCGCTCGCGCGCTGCGCGGAGCTCGCGCCCGCCGTGCATCCGCGGCTCGGCCGCTTCTACGAGCTGGTGCCCGATCGGGCGGCCGACTTCGCCTCGCCGGCATAGGCCTCGCGCATCTCATCGATTTCGCGTAGCGCGGCGTCGAAGGCGCTCCAGTCGTCGCGCTCGGCGATGGGCGCCCAGATCGCCTCCATTTCGTCGATCAGCATGGTGCGCGGGGTCCTACGAGCGAAGTACGGATGGGACAGATTGACCGATCCGGTCGGCTCGTAAGCCTCGAGCGCGGCGCGCACCGGGGCGAAGGCGTCTCCGGCATAGGCGTCGGCGGCCGGGCTTGCCGCGGCCCGCTCCTGGCTCGCCATCCCGCCGCGCCAGTCGAACCAGAACTGCTCGTAGCTCATGCGGCTCGTATTGAGGAAGGCGAAAATGCGGACAACGAGGTCGCTGTCATGTTCATCGCCGCGCGGCACGAGGCCAAGACGGCGCAGAGCGGCGTTCCACATGCCGCGCTGAAAGGCGGGCCAGAAACTGTTGAGCGCAGCCTCCAGTCCGGCATGATCGCCTAGCGGCAGCAGCACCTCGGCAAGGCGCGTCAGGTTCCAGGCGAGCGCGTCGGGCTGGCGGCCGAAAGCGTAGAGCCCGCCATGGTCGAAATAGGCGGCGGTGAACGCCGGGTCGTAAACGGGCGCGAAGCGCCAGGGGCCGTAGTCGAAGCTCTCGCCGGTGATGTTGATGTTGTCGGAATTGAGCACGCCATGGACGAAACCGGCGGCAATCCAGTCCGCCCCGGTCACGGCGACGCGACGTGCCACTTCGGCCAGAAACTTTTCGGCTCGGGCATTGTCTCCGGGCGAGGCGATGCCGGGCATGTAGGTTGCGAGGCTGTGGTCGAGCAGCCTGCGCATGCCTTCGGTGTCGCCGAGATAGGCGAGGCGCTGGAAGGTGCCGATGCGGATGTGGCTGTGGCTCAGGCGCACCAGCACACTCGAGCGGGTCGGCGAGGGCTCGTCGTTCCGCTCGAGTTCTTCGCCCGTCTCGATGAGGCTCAGCGTCTTGCTGGTGTCGACCCCGAGCGCCTCGAGCATGGAAGTGGCGAGCGCCTCGCGCACGCCGCCCTTGAGCGTCAGCCGCCCATCGCCCATGCGCGAATAAGGCGTACGGCCGGACCCTTTGGTGCCAAGGTCGAGGAGGCGCCCATCTTCGGCCTCGAGCTGGGCGAAGAGGAATCCGCGGCCATCGCCGAGGTCGGGGTTGTAGGTCTGGAACTGGTGTCCGTGGTAGCGCAGGGCCAGCGGTTCGCCGAGGCTTCCCGGAATGGGGGCGAAGCGGCCGAAATGTTCGATCCATTGTTCATCAGTCAGAGTGTGGAGTCCGACGCTCGCGGCCGCCCGCTGGTTGCGATAGCGCAGGATGTGTTGCGGAAACCGCGCCGGGGCTACGCGGTCGTAGAAGCTGTCGCCCAGGCCCGTGTGGGCGATCGAAGGCTTGGGCGTCACCGGCGGAACACTCCGACGATCTCCACATGCATGGACCAGGCGAACTGATCGAGCGGGGTCACGCGCTCCAGCCGGTAGCCGCCCTGCGACAGGATCGCCGCGTCGCGCGCAAAGGTTCCCGGGTCGCACGAGACAGCCACCACGGTGCTCACGCTGGATTTTGCGAGCGACCGGCTTTGGGCTTCGGCCCCTGCCCGGGGCGGGTCGAACACCACCGCGTCGAAGGCTTTGAGCTCGGCCGGGGCCAGCGGTTCGCGAAAGAGGTCGCGCGCAATGGCCGTGACCGGCTTCAACCCCTGGGTGTGGTTGACTGCCCTGGCGAGCGCCGCAATCGCCGCCCGGTCGGCGTCGAAGGCATGCACCTTGGCCCGTTCGGCGAGCCGCAGCGCGAACGGGCCCAGGCCGCAGAAGAGATCGGCGATCGATCTGGCGGGGCCGATTCCGTCAATCACCAGCCGCGCCAGCGCCGCTTCCGCCTCTGCGGTCGCCTGCAGGAAGCTTGCGAGGGGAATCTCCACCACGGCCTTGCCCATTCTCACGGCGGGCGGCCGCGTTTCGATCACCGTCTCGCCATTGAGCGACATGCGCGCCGCTCCCGAGCGCTGGGCGAGCAGAGTCAGCCGCTCGGGACTGAACCGCCGCCCGGTTCTGACCGCAACGTCGAGCCCGGTATCGGTCGCCGTGTAGGCGACGTCGCAGTCGCCCAGGGTTGCCGCGATCGGACGGGTCAGCGTTACGGCGCGCGTTGCGAGCGCCGGCACGAGGATGGGGCAGGCGGAAATGTCGAGGAGCTTGTGGCTGCGGGCCTGCATGTAACCCACGGCAGCCCCGCGCGCATGCAGGGTGGCGCGTCGGCGGCCGTCGCCGTGGGCGAGGACCAGTGCCCCAACCTCGGCCTGCACGTGGGCGCGTCGAAGCGCGGTCTCGACCAGCCCCTTCTTGAGGGCGGCATAGGCCGCAGGACCGTAGTGCTGCAGCGCGCAGCCGCCGCAGGCGCCGAAATAGGGGCAAAACGGCTCGGCCCGGTCTTCCGGCTCGGGCAGAGCGAGGTCCTGCGGCATCACGGCCTCGAGACGAATTCAAGCAGGCTCGCCAGCGAGACGAAAGGAATGCCGGCGCGCTCGCTGAGGCCGGTGGCGCAGGTTGCGACCGTCGAGATGCCGAGCTGGCAGTCCGCCGGAATGTCGTTCTTGACAAAGCGCGTCGCCCAGGCGTTGAGCTCGGGCGCGAACAGGCCCTTGTCGCCGGCATAGCCGCAGCAGCTCACGGTTTCGAGCGGGGCGACCTTTAGGGCGCAGGCCGCCGCGAGCTCGAGGATCGCCGCCTGCTCCCTGAGCCGCTGCGCCGAACAGTTCTGGTGAACCGCCACGGCCGGAATTTGCCGCGCGATCGTGATCCGGGGCAGCACTTCGGCCAGCAGGAACTCCGCACTGTCGGCGACGGTCACCGCGTCCTGGTGCTCCCGCATGTGCTTGGCGCAGGTCGAGGCGTCGGTCAGCACGCGCGCTCCATAGGGCATCAGCTTTTCGGCAAGCCTGCCGCCGACGCGCGCCGCCTGTTCGGGAAAGCCCTTGGACAGGAAGGGCTGGCCGCAGCACTGGCCTTGGAGGCCCTCGGGCACGATCACCTCGAAGCCGGCGCGTTCCAGGAGGGCCACCAGCGCATCCGGCGTCGATCTGAGATCGTACGGTGTCCTGCCGGCTCCGAACATGCGCGTGGGGCAGGCGGGGAAATAGACCACGCGATCGGCGGGCGCCGCGATCGGCACCGGCGCGCCGGCCCGGGGGTCGGCCCGACCTGCGCTGCCGCGCGCGGCGGGGGCGCCTGGCCCAGGTCTGAGCGTGGGGCTCACCCGCGGGGTGTGCGCAATCCTGCGCAGCGCGCCGGCGACAGCGTCCGTCACCGCATCCCCGACAATGGCGCGGCCTAGCGCCTGTGCGCCGATGCCGGCCCTGAGCCCGCGCTCGAGCGCCAGCGTATGGTCGGCGGCCAGCCGGGCCGCGCGCGCCTGGCCTGCCGTCCTGCGCCGCGCGCGTTCGCCGATCACCATCGTGCCCGTCTCGATCCCGACCGGGCACCGGCCGGCGCAGACATTGCCGGCCGCGCAGGTATAGAGGCCGGCATAGCCGAAGAGGTCATGCATCTGGGCGAGCCGGGCCGGGTCCTCGCCCGTGTCGCGCAGCCGCTGCATCTCGCGCGTGACGACAATCCGCTGGCGCGGGCTCATGGTGAGCTGATGGCTCGGACAGGCCGGTTCGCAGAAGCCGCATTCGATGCACAGGTCGATCACCGGATCGGCAAGCGGCATCATCTTGAGGTTCTCGATGTGCACGGTCTTGTTGTCGGTGATCAGCACCCCGGGGTTGAGGATGTTCTCGGGGTCGAACAGCGGCTTGATCCGCTGCATGATGCGATAAGCCGCGCTGCCCCATTCGCGCTCGACGAAGGGCGCGATCGCCCGGCCGGTGCCGTGCTCGGCCTTGAGCGAGCCGCCATAGCGCACCGAGACGAGCTCGCTGAGGTCCTCCGAGAAGCGGTCGAACTTTTCGGCCGCGCCCTCGAGCATGAAATTGTCGCTCATCTGAAAGTGGAGGTTTCCGGCGAGCGCATGGCCGAAGATGATGGCGTCTTCGTAGCCATGCGCATCAAGGAGCTTGCGCATGTCGATGACGAAATCGGCGAGCCTGTCGATGGGAGCCGCCACATCCTCTGTCAGCATCGAGGTGCCCTTGGGGCGCATGGCGCCGCCCGAGGCAAAAAACCCCTTGCGTACGTCCCACAGCGCTTCAGAGCGCGCCTGATCGGACGAAAAATTGAGGTCTGTGGCACCCTCCTCGCGCAGGATGGCCTCTGCCTTGGCCTGTTCGACGGCGAGCTCTTCCGGGCTTGGGGCGGAAATGTCGATCAACACGGCCGGCGAGGTCTCGGTGAAGAACTGCACGAACGGCTGGATGGCGGGCAGGTGTTCGATCGTGCCGAGCGCACGCCGCTCGATGTATTCGGCGGCGGTCACGCCGGTCGTCGACTGCACGCCGTTGTTGGCGAGGCGGGAGATCGCGCGGGCGCACGAATAGGGATCGGGGAAGGGGATGAGACCGGTCACCTTGCAGGGGTGATCCGGAATGGTGTTGTAGGTCACCTCGGAGACGAAACCGAGCGTTCCTTCCGAGCCGATGATGAGGTGGATGAGAATGTCGATGGGGTCGTGGAAGTCGGTCAGCGCATTGATCGAATAACCCACGGTATTCTTGATCCGGTACTTCTTGCGGATCAGCGCGACCAGTTCGGCGTCGGCCATCACCTCGTGGTGCAGCGCGGCGAGCGCATCGAGCAGATCGGCCTTGCTTTGGCGGAATGCCCGCACCGATTCGGGATCTCCGGAGTCGAGCACCGTTCCATCGACCAGCATCAGGCGCATGCGCGCAAGGGTGTGGTAGGTGTTGTAGGCCACCCCGCAGCACATGCCCGAGGAGTTGTTGTTGACAACCCCGCCGATCTTGCAGGTCGCCTGGCTCGCCGGGTCTGGTCCGAGCTTGCGGTTGAACGGCTTCAGCGCGCGATTGGCATGGGCGACGATCACCGCGGGGCCGAGCGTGATGCGCTCGCCGTCCGCCTCGACGCGCATCTGCTTGAAGCCGTCGCCCAGCACGCACAGCACCCCGTCGGAGTTGGATTGGCCCGACAGCGACGTTCCAGCGGCCCGGAAGGTGAGCGGAAGCCGTTCGGCCCGCGCCGCCTCGATGGTGGCGAGCACCTCCGCTTCCGAGTTGACGATGACCACGATCGCCGGAACCAGCCGGTACTGGCTGGAATCGCCGGCATAGGCGTAAGTCATGAGCGGATCGGTCATGATCCGGTTCGGAGCGATCCGGGTCGTTGCCTTAAGTCGCGCCGCAACGCCCGCCGCGGCGGCTTTTCGGTCCACGCCGAGCGGCGCCATCTGGTTCATTTCGGGGTCTCCATCGGGCTAACATGTTAGTCCGATTTGCGCAGGAGCACGAGTCGCCATTGGTCGCGGGCGGTTCGGCCGGGGCGCTCAGCTTACGAGGTCGTCCGGTCCGAGCGGTGGTCCGGGAAATGTCGCGTAACCGGAGATCACGCCGCCCCCAAGCAGCTCGTCCACGGCACGCGCCGCCTGATCGATGGCCGAATGCGCGTAGGCGTAGGCGCCCGAATCGGAATTGGCGATCGCGATGCGCCCCCAGCCCTTGCGCGCCGCCTCGACCGGAAGCGGCCCGTCCGGCCAGAACTGATCCCAGGGCCGCATGTATTCGAGGGCGTAGCCGTGGCTCCAGCGGTTGATGGTGATCGCCTCGATGTCCCGCGCGGCATCGAATCCACCCTCCCTGAGGGCGCGGTCGAGCAGGTCGCGCAGCTCGCGCTCCATGTCCTCGAAACTCAGCGTGGTCAGAAGCGTGCGACCGGCCGCGGCCTGGTCGCGGGCGGACTGGCCGGGCCTGCCGGTCACAGGAATCGACCAGGCATGAAGCAGCATGGGCTCCTCAGGGTCGTCGGGGAACTTGTAGTCGCCGATCGATACCGGGTCGTCGAGGAACACAGCGCGCCAGAAGGCGTTGGGCGCCTCGAAGCCATCGATCTTCAGCTTGTCGAAGGCGCGCCAGTTGCTGATCAACACTGTGCCGTAGAGCAGGGGCACCTTCACCTGGTCATCAAGCGCGTCGATCTGAGACTGGGGGAGCTCGTCGGTGATCCTGGGGATCACGCGGTTCCAGCAGGCGAGCACGACCTGGGCGCCCTTGACGGTCTTGAGCCTGCCATCCTCGACATAGGTCAGCGTCACCGACTTGGCGGTTGCGGGCTCGCCGTCATGGGCGACACGCACCACCGAGGCGCCCAGCCGCAGGCGCGTCTGGTTCTCCGGGAGGTCGAGCCGGGAATAGTCGAGCGTGTTGAGCACCAGCTCTTCCATGCTGGTTCCCGGCAGCGCCGACGGAACGAGCTTGCGCACGAGCGCGCGCGCCAGGCCGGCGTTGCCGTCGGGAAAGTGGTAGATATAGTCGTCCTCGTCCACCTTCTCGAGCCGGCCGGAGGCAGACATGGTCTTGTAGGGCTTGTCGCCCAGCTCCATGCCATCGAAGCCGGGGAGGCCTATGCCCCAGGCGTCGAGCGCGGTGGTGCCCTCGATGCCGATGCCCAGATATTCCTCGGTGCCGTTCTGGAAGAACCTGACCAGCTGGGCATCATAGCCGCAGGTCCCGGTGAGAAAGTCGGCATAGGTTGTTCTGGAAAGAAGTTCCAGTTTCTCCTCGAGCGACTTGCCGTCGAGATAGTCGGGAGGGGAATCGATGAGTTCGATGAGGTTGGCCTTGGCGGTGTCGTTGAGCGGAGTGAGCGCCACCCAGTCGGCGGCGCTTTCGGTTTCCGTCACCAGCGCGTCGACGCCGAAATCCTCCTTGCGGAAGAAGTAGGCGTCGGAGAGTTCGTGGTTGTCCCACCAGTCCTGGTCGTAAAAGGTTTCAAATCGCTCGGTGGCGATGCCGATATCGATGAGCACGCGCTTGACGAGATCGGAGAACAGGCTGGGGGTCTGCAGGCTCTGGCTGCCGCCATAGCCGATGAGTGTCTTGCCGCTTCGGCTCACGAATTCGTTGCGCCGGGCATGGCCGCCGAAATCGTCGTTGTTTTCAAGGATCAGCACTTTGCTGTCCGGCTTTTGCTGTACGAACAGCAGCGCGGCGGCAAGGCCGGAAATGCCGCCGCCGACCACCACCAGATCGTAGGTCTCGCCGGTCGGCTCGGGCGCGGGTGCGCTGTCCCAGAAGGTGCCGTCGCGGACCGCGTGCATGATGTTCATGGCGGTTTCGGAGTGGCCCCGCAGGCCGGTCAGCGCCGCGGGGTCTCCATTTGGCGTGGCCGCGAGACCTGCCCCCGGAAGGGCGCCGGCGAGCGCCGCTGCGCCAACGCCCAGCGCTACGCCGTTGAGAAAATCGCGCCGGCTGATCGGCCTGTCCATGCCCAGCGCCTTGTCACGATCCGACAGTGCCATCGAGAAGTCCCTCCGCCCATGGGCGGAGCGAGTCTTCGCGCTTTTTGCGGGCCTTGACCAGAAGCCTCAGCGTTCGGCCTCGCGCAAACTGCGCCGCAATCGCCGGCGCTCTCGGCCCTCGCTCGGGGCGCGGTCGGCCGACAGCGTGGGGAGAATCCACTCGAGCATGAAGGCGCCGTCGGGATGGAGCAGGAACTCCCCGCGCAAATCGGAGGCAGTGTCGGCCGAGCCCGGCGCGGCCGAGCCCGGTTCGGCGTGCCACCACACGGTCGGTTCCGTCATGGCTCAGATGTCGACATCGTCGGGCTGGGCGGGACGCGCCGCTCCGTCCCGTATCTCCTGGGCGGCCCGGCGCAGGGCTTCCGCCAGCCGCCGCTGCGCCTCCGGGTCGCGGTTGCGGGCCGCTTCCTTGATGGCGTGCTTGAGGTCCCGCCGCGCCTCGTTCACCTCCGGGGCGACGTCTTCCAGGTCGCGGTCGGCCTGTCCCTCGGCGTAGCGGCGCACCTCTTCCCAGCGTTCGCGCAGGTGGCGCACGCCTTCGGCGACGCGCCCGAGATTGGCCAGCGTCGATTCCACCGCCTCGCGGTTGTCCCTGAGGTGGGTGCGGCCCTCGTCGGTGATGGTGTAGAGGCGCTTGTTGCCCTCGGCGGTCGAGCTGACATAACCGGCCTCCTCGAGGAAGGTCAGGGCCGGATAGATCACCCCTGGGCTCGGCGAGTAGATGCCGCCCGTCTTGTCCTCGATGGCCTTGATCAGATCGTAGCCGTGCCGCGGCTGCTGCTCGATGAAATAGAGCGCGACCAGGCGCAGGTCGCCCGAAGCCATCATCCGGCCGACGCGGAAATTGTCGCCGAACCCGCCCCAGTCGCCCCAATTGCCCCAGCCGCCGCGGCCGCCCGGACCCCAGCCGCCGCGGCGGCCCATGGCCTCGAACTTCCGCCACATGCGCTGATGGGCGCGATCAAGCCGCTCATGGGCGCGGCCAAACCCTTCGTCATAATGCATATCGTGTCTCCGATATATCTTTCGATATGACGGAGATACGTCCGAGTTAGGCGTGAGTCAAGATATATCTTAAGAACAGTTTTTCGGCACCTCGCCGCCTAAGAATGAGCCTCGTCCGCGGCTGCAGTGGTCTTCTAACGTATCGCTGCGATATATCTTTCGGCGCTGCGCTGCACGGCGGCCTTGGCATTCCCGTCCAGTACGCGGTCCCACCAGCCGCCATAGATGCGGTCGAACTGATAGGCGCGGACCGCCTTCACGATGGCTTCGACCGTCCGCGCGTTGACCGGAATGAGGTTGGGGTAGGAGTACATGAAGCTGACCCATCGCGTGTCGGGGACGACCATGATGCTGTCGCCGGTCATGAGCACTCCACGGCCGTCTGCGCCCTGGCGCCAGTGAAGCACCGTCGAGCCGGGGAAGTGGCCGCCCGTGCGCACGAGCGTGATGCCGTCGGCGATCTGTGTGGAATCGCCGCTCCAGAACTCGATCGCCGGGTCTGGACGCATGACCCAGTCCCGGTTGTCTTCGTGCAGATAGATCGGAGCCCCTCCAAAGGCGCGGCTCCAATCCACCATGCTCGAATAGAAGTGCGGGTGCGAAATGGCGATGGCCTTGAGGCCGCCCCTGGCCTCGACGGCTCTGACCGCCGCATCGGTGACGAGCGGGGTGCAGTCCCACATCACTCCGCCCGAGGGGTCTTCGATCAACAGCGCCCGCTGGCCTATGGCGATCTGCGGCCGGGCGCCGATTCCGAGCAGGCCCGGTTCGAGTTCGCGGAGATCGTTGACGTGCTCGCGCTGCAGGGCCTCCAGAGTGGTCCAGGTCTGGCCCCTGGCGTTCACATACTGCCGGTCGTCGGCACAGATCAGGCAGACATCGCGTGGAGCTTCAGTGTCGGCGTAGCCCACGCCGCAGGTCGTGCAGATGTATGACGGCATAGGATTCTCCGCAAAGCTCGGCGGAACCTACTGCTTTGCCTTCCAGGCCTCCAGCGCGCTCAGGCTGTCGCCGGCTTTGGCAATGGCGAATTGATAGATGTCGAGGCTCGATATTCTGACGCCATAGTAGTTGTCGCGCATCCGCGCTTCGGTCTTCAGCCTCAGGATAAGGTCGCGGTCGGCGGTGGCAAGGTCGGTGCGAAGGGAAAAATCGCGGGCCTGCCGCACCGCGTAGTCGAAGGGATCCCAGCCCCAGATGTCGACCGTCCAGGGAGACCCGGCAAAGTCCCTGAACTCGAGGCTCCAGGACAGGCCAGGGCCGAAGGGGTGCGGCTCGACATAGTGGTTGGCGTAAGTCGCCCGGGCGAGTCCCAGCCCAACGCTTTCGAGCTGCGCCGCAAGATCGCCGCCAAAGGCCATCCAGTCGGCCCAGCGCTCCCCCTCGATGGCAAGGTGGATGTCGATGTCGCGCCAGACCATCAGGTCATAACCGGCGCTCCCGGTCACCGTGGGCTCGCCGAACCGGTCCTCGAGAAGCGCAAACAGCCCCGTTTCGGTCAGGAGCTGGCGGGCTTCCTCGCGCAACTGTCTTGCGGTCTCGGCGCGGGCTTCCGGCGACCCCAACGTCCCCTCCCCGGAAAAGCAAAACCCGGCTCATTGGAGCCGGGTTCGTGTGAATAGGGGCTGAACCTATTCGGTCTTGCCCGCGGCCTCGGCGGCCTCCTTCTCGGCCAGTTCTCTGGCGAGCTGCTCGGCGGCCGCCACCTTCTCGGCCTCCCGGGCATTGCGGGCCTCGATGGCGGCCTCCCGCTCACCGGCCTCGATCTTTTTGGTGCGGGCCGAAGTCGATTCGAAGATGCGGGCCGATTTACCGCGGCGATCGCGCAGATAATAGAGCTTGGCGCGGCGGACCTTGCCGCGCTTGAGTACCTCGATGCGGTCGATATTCGGGCTCAGCACGGGGAAGACGCGCTCGACGCCTTCGCCGTAGGAAATCTTGCGGACCGTGAAGCTCTCGTTGAGTCCGTGGCCGGTGCGGGCGATCACCACGCCCTCATAGGCCTGCAGGCGTTCCTTCTCGCCTTCGCGCACCTTCACCCAGACCTTTACGGTGTCGCCATGGGTGAAGTCGGGATGCTTGGCCCGGGCGGCCAGGGCGTCGTGCTGCTCTTTGTCGAGCTCGGCAATGATGTTGGGCATTTCTTGGTCCGTTCTGATCTTTTCAAAGGGGCGTTTCGCCGAGGAGTGCCTCGACCGCCCGGTCTTGGTTGCACGGAGTTGTGTGACGTTATTGGCCCGGCCTAAGCCTGAAGCGAGCGCGCCTATAGAGGAGAATGCCGCGCGAGTCCAGTCTTGGGGGCCATTTGGCGCAGTGCTCGCGCTCGCGCGGCTGTTATATGAAGCGGCAAAAGAGGCCTAGCATGTTCGAACTTCGAATCGCAGCGCTCGTGGCGCCTGTTGCCCTCCTCCCCTCGCTGGCCCTTGCGGCAGGCGGACTGCTGCCGCAGGGCTGTGCCGTCGGACAGGTCTTTACAAAGGGAGCCATCAGCGTCAGCGGCGCCTTTACCCGCGCGACCGCGCCCCACGCCCAGTCGGCCGGCGGCTATTTCACCATCCGCAACAACGGCGCGAGCGCCGACACATTCATGGGCGCCAGCAGCGATGCCGCCTCGGATGTGGCGCTGCACCAGATGAAGATGAACGGACAGGTCATGGAGATGGCGCCGGTGGCGGGCGGGCTCGAAATACCGCCCGGCGGGGCCGTAAGTCTCGATCCGATGGGCTACCACCTCATGCTGACCGGCCTCGCCGGCCCCTTTGTCGCCGGCCAGTGCGTGGCGCTCACCTTGCATTTCGCCCAGGCAGGCGATCTCGACATCGAACTCAATATCGGCAGCCTCTCGCAATCGGCGCCGCCGCAGCCGGAGGCGCCCCCGTCGCAGTCGGGCGGGATGGACATGTCCTCTATGTCGATGCCCATGTAGCGCCGTCTACTTCAGCAGATCGGGCCGGCGCGCCTTGGTGAGGATGCGACTCTGCTCGGCCCGCCATTGGCTCACCCTGCCATGGTCGCCCGATGTCAGCACGGCGGGGATTTCGCGGCCCTCGAAGGTCTGCGGCCGGGTGTACTGGGGATATTCCAGAACGCCGTTCTCGAAACTCTCCTCGGCATTGCTCTCGTCTTTGCCGAGCACGCCGGGAATGAGCCGCACCACGGCCTCGAGCAGCACCATCGCCGCAACCTCGCCGCCGGCGAGCACATAGTCGCCGATCGAGATTTCCTCGAGGTTGCGCGCCTCGATGACGCGCTGGTCGACGCCCTCGAAGCGGCCGCAGACGATGACGACTCCCGGCCCGTGCGCGAGCGCGCGGGCGCGCCTTTGCGTCAGCGGCTCGCCGCGCGGGCTCATCAGCAGGCGCGGGCGCGGGTCGTTCTGGTGCGATACGGCGTCGATCGCGGAGGCCACTACATCAGGCCTCAGCACCATGCCGGCCCCGCCGCCGGCCGGGGTATCGTCGACGCTGCGGTGCCGGTCGGTGGCAAAATCGCGCAGTTGCGTGAGCTGCAAGGACCACAGGCCCGCGGCGGCGCCGCGACCGATCACCGAGGCGCCCAGCGGCCCGGGAAACAGCTCGGGAAAGAGCGTGATCACGTCGGCGGCAAAGCTCAATCTGGCTCTTCCTCTCCCGGATCGGCCTCGCGCGGCACCTCGATCACGAGATAGCCCGCCTCGACATGCACTTCGGGCACGACGGCCCTGGTGAAGGGATAAAGATAGGTGTCGCCGCTGCGCTCGTCGCGCACCTCGATGAGGTCGCTCGCTCCGTAATTGGGGATGGCGATCACTTTGCCGAGCACGCTGCCATCGCCCAGCCGGGCCTCGAGCCCGATGAGGTCGGAATGATAGAAATCGTCCTCGTCTTCAGGAGGGGGCAGCCGATCCCGGTCGACATAGAGTTCCACCCCGTTCAGGGCCTCGGCCGCGCGGCGATCCGTAATCCCCTTGAGCCTGGCGACGAGAACGTTGGTGGTGGCGCGGGCCCGCTCGATTTCGACGGTGAGACCCGGCCGGTTGGTGGTGAAGGGGCCGTAGTTCAGCAGCGCCATCGGCTCCTCGGTGAAGGAGTTGATGCGCACCTCGCCCCTTACGCCATGGGCCGCCCCGATGCGGCCCATCAGCAACTTCCTGGGCGAGCTCGCGCCCATCTCACTCCGCCGGAGTTTCGGCCGGCGCGTTCGCTGCCGCGGCCTTGTCGGCGGCGGCCTT
>DASZSH010000150.1:0-5733 GCA_035548755.1 Devosia sp. | reverse complement strand
CACGGCCGACAAGACCCGCCTCGCTCAGGATTACGTCACCTACTCCCGCGCCGTGCAGCGTCAGCTCGACCGGCTGCGGCGCGACGCTCCTGCCGAGCTGGAGCAGCTGGGCCGCGGCCATGAGCAGCTCGCCACGCAGATGGCGGAGAACCTCAAGGTCATCGCCACCGTCAAAGCCGTCGCCGAGGATCTGTTGACCGACGTTGCCGAGCGCGTCGCGCGCAACGCAGGGCCAAAGGTCTATGGCGCGCGCGGAGAGGTTGCCGCCCCCCGCCCGGCAGGGCACGGCATCGCCGTCAACCGCTCGCTCTGAAGCCGCCCGTCGATCCCTCGCATTTGAGGCAATTGCGTCCGGCCGCGGAAGCCAAACGGCAAACACGACGACCCTAGCATGTCCCCAAAGGGGCCAGAATCGCCCGGCCCCCTCATGGACGTGGAATCGTGGTCGCCAGAATCGCGCCAGAGCCATTGAGCATGAGCGTCGGCGTCGCCGGGAATCGCGCGGCGCCGAACGGCTATTCTGATGCCCGCCAGAGCCCGGCTCAGCCCGCCGACCCGCTGCCCCCCGTCCCCGAGCCGGTTCCGGCGCCCGTGCCCGCCCCGGCCATCGTGCCGCCGGCCCAGGCCTTTGCCGCCGCGCTCCTGGCCGAGCAGTTGCCCGTGCGTGCACTGAGCCCCAGCGAGGTGCGTCTGCGCCTTTCCGGCGGCGGCTGGCAGGCCCCGCCATCTTTCCTGCGCCTTGCCGATCGCCGCGTCTGACCCGGATTCGGCCGCCCGTTAACGCCCTCCCTCCCGCCCTCGGCGTCCGCCCCCGGGGCCCGCCTCGGGCCCGCAATCCGCCGGAATTCCGGGCCCTTTGTCTCGCCTCAACCTCCGTTCCCGCACGGGCGTTAATGTCAATCCGGAGCCCTGCCGTTAACGCTTCTTTACGGGATGGGGCTCGATAGTGGCGCGACGCTTCAGGAAGAGGCGCTACTGGACCCAGAAGAGGAAACCATGTCCGATATTACCCTTTCGGCAGCCGTTCGTTCGAACCTGCTGTCCCTTCAGAACACCGCTTCGCTGCTCGACACCACCCAGACCCGTCTGGCCACCGGTAACAAGGTCAACAGCGCTCTCGACAACCCCACGTCGTATTTCACCGCCGCCTCGCTGAATGCCCGCGCGTCGGACCTGGGCAACCTGCTGGACAGCGTCAGCAACGCCATCCAGACCATTCAGGCGGCCAACGACGGCATCACCTCGATCACCAAGCTCGTTGAGTCCGCGCAGGCGACGGCCAACCAGGCCCAGCAGCTCTCCGAGACCGTCACCACCACCACGGCGGCGACCTCTGGCTCGTTGACCGGCGGCGCGTTCTCCACCGTCGACATCAGCGGCGGTACGGACTCGATCACCTTCAACCTCTCGGTCGATGGCGGCTCGGCCACGGCCATCACGATCGACTCTGCGGCGGTGACGGCCTACAACACCGCCAATTCCACCACGCTGAACGACGCCGCTCTTTCGGCGGCCGATATCGTCGCCCTCATCAACGATCAGGCCGGCGCGAACATCGCTTCGGTCTCTGGCGGCGCGATCAAGTTCACCTCGACCACCACGGGCACGACCTCGAACATCACCATCACGGGCTACACGGCCACCGTCACTGGCGGTTCGACCGGTATCGCCAATGGCAACAACTCGGGTTCTGCCGCCACCAGCACGTCGGGCCCCAACCCGGCGCGCGGCGCTCTGATCAGCCAGTACAACGGCCTGCTCGACCAGATCGACCAGCTCACCGCCGATGCCGGCTACAACGGCAACAACCTGCTGGCTGGCTCGTCCACCCAGCTCAAGGTCGTGTTCAACGAGCAGGGCACTTCGAGCCTCACCATCTCCGGTAAGGATGCGAGCTCGGCCGGCCTCGGCCTGAGCAAGCTCACGCTGGGCACCGAGTTCGACACCAACGCCTCGATCACCACGATTCTGGCCAAGCTGAAGACGGCCCAGGACACGCTGCGTTCGGATGCGTCGAGCTTCGGTTCGAACCTGTCGATCGTGCAGACCCGTCAGGACTTCACCAAGGCCCTGATCAACACGCTGCAGACCGGCGCCTCGAACCTGACGCTGGCCGACTCCAACGAAGAGGCGGCCAACCTCCTCGCGCTGCAGACCCGTCAGAGCCTCAGCACCAAGGCCCTGTCGCTCGCCTCGCAGGGCGACCAGAACGTCCTCCGTCTGCTCCAGTAATTCTGGACGCCGGCATAGACTTGAGCGAAGGCGGGCCCCGTGCCCGCCTTCTGCTTTTTCGGGCGGGTGGCCGCCGGCCTGCCGGCGCGCTAGAAGAGAGCGCCGCAAATGCATGACGCGATTCGACAATCCGCCCCGGCTGAGGAGGCCTGAACCAGCGTGTCGCTCAAAGTCGAACTCAAGCCGCACGAGCGGCTGATCATCGGCAACTGCATCGTCACCAACTCCGATCAGCGCACGCGGCTGTTCATCGACGGCAACGCCCCGATCCTGCGCGAGAAGGACATCCTCACGCCCGACACGGCCAATTCGCCGGCAAGGCGCATCTATCTGGCGGTGCAGTTGATGTATCTGGAGAACGATATTTCGACGCTGCGCGGCCAGTACTTCGAGCTCGTCAACGACATCGTCACGGCGGCGCCTTCGTGCATCCCCATTGTCGACGAAATCAATAACGACATATTAACCGGCGCTCTCTACAAGGCTCTGAAGGCCGCCAAAAGGCTTATCCAGTACGAGCAGGACCTCATCGCAAATGCAGCAGCAGGGAGCTCTCGCCTACCAGCAGGTGGGCAAGCAGACCGTTAACCCGCGCGAACTTGAGGCCAATCTCCTTTCGAAATCGGCGACCAACCTGCAGCGCGTCCGCGATAACTGGGATGGCGCGACCCGCTCCGATCTCACCGCGGCGCTGCGCTTCAACCGCCGCCTGTGGACCGTGTTCATGAGCTCGGTCTCCGACCCGGCAAGCACCCTGCCCCAGGATGTCCGCCAGAACGTCGCCAATCTGGGCATCTTCATCGCCAAGCACATGCTGGCGCTCGAGATCGAGCCCGCCGCACACAAGCTCGACGTGCTCATCAACATCAACCGTCAGCTTGCCGCGGGCCTGCGCTCCTCGCCCGGCAGGGAATAGTCGTCCGCAGCCTGTCTCCGCCAAGCGAAGCGCGGGCGGATCTGCGCATAACGTCGTTCTACTTAATGTAATTGACCAGCGATAGCTGCGACACCAGCGACGTCGTCTGATATGTCGCCTGCAGCCGCGTCTGCAGCGCCAGGATCGAGGCGGCCACCTCTTCCTCCGGCGCGTTCTCGATGTCGGCGAGCATGCCTTGCAGTTGCGCGGTGTAGTCGGAGTGGCGCGACTTGATATCGCCCACCTGCACCTTGGCATTGTTGAGCTCGATGCCCACCATTTCGATCGAGCCCTTCTCCGAAGCGTGCATCGCCGAGAGCCGGTCGACATTGCGCGAGGCTACCGCGTCGAACTTGCCTTCGGTGTTGGGATCGGACGCGTCGAAGTTCTGGATCGACAGCACTGCCAGCGCCCGCACCAGGTTGAGCGTGCCGCTCTCATTGGCCTGCGCCCCGTAGTTCACCGTCTGCGAGTCGTCGATGCGCGCCTGGATGCTGGCGCGCGGATCGGTCGAGTCCCCGCCCGTGTACCACAGAACCATCGTTGTGGGGTCGGCCGGCGTGAGGCTCGTCGCCGTCGCAAAGCCCGGGCCTGGCACGCGCATCACCTGCGTGCCCGAGGCGCTGAAGAAGTTCTCGGCCGCCGCATTGTTCGAGGCCGCAACCAGCGTCGTCGCTCCCTCCCTGGTCAGCGAGGCCTGCAGCGCCGTCTTGAAATTGTCGGCCGTGGCGTTGGGGTCCGCCCCGATCTGGAATTCCCCGGCCCCGGGCGTTCCCGTCACCGCCTTGAGCGTCACCTGGTCGGTGGTGCCGTCGGGCAGCGTCAGCCCGATGCTGATCGTCTCGCCGGCATTGGGCTGCGCCGTGAACTGCACCGAGAGCGATTGCGGCGCGGTGCCGTTGGGCTGCGTGATCGTCACCGCCGCCGAGTTCGAGGTCACCGTGCCGAGCTTGAAGCCGAACGGGTGGTCGCCGTCTTCCTTGAGCGTCACGGTGCCCGGCACCGTCGTGTCGAACTGCAGCCGCCCCAGCCCGTCGCCCACATCGGCCTGCTGCCGTTCCGAGGCCACCTGCTTGAACCCGGCCTTGCCGCCCGCGCCGTTGAGGATCGCGTCCATGTCGGCGACCGGCCGCTTGTCCGTCACCCCGCCGCCGAACAGGTAGCGGCCGTTGATGTCGCTGTTGAGCAGGTTGATGACCTCGTCGAGATTGGCCTGCGCCTGCACCGGGGCGCTCCCCAGGATCACGTCCTGCGACCCGTAGGCGCTGGGCGTGATGAGCCCTCGCGCATCCTGCTCGATGTCGCCCAGCCGCGAAGTGATCTGGTCGAACATGTCGAGCCGGCTGTTCACCATGGTGATGTTGGTGTCGTAGCCGTCCAGCCGCGTCAGCCGCGAGCGGATGGCGATATCGAAATAGCGGTCGCTCCCCATCTCGGCGAGGCTGTTCGCCTTCAGTCCGGTCGAGAGCTGCTGCTGCAGCGTGTTGAACTGCGACTGCATGCGCGCGATCAGATCCATGCTTGATTGCACGGGATACATGGTCCGGTTGATCACCGACATCGGCCCTGCTCCTTACAGTCCCAGCAGCTTGTCCATGAGGTCCTGCACCGCCGAGATCACTCGCGCGTTTGCGGCATAGGCGTTCTGCAGCTCGAGCAGCCGCGCCATCTCCTCGTCGACATTGACCCCGTACTCGCTGTCGAGGCGCTGATCGAGCGCCTGCATCGCGGTCTGCTGCGTATCGTCGTTGCTCTTGGCGTCGGCAGCGATGTTGCCGGTATAGTCCATCGTCTGCGAGATGAGGTCGTTGACCGTGCCCCCCAGGCGGAACGAGCCGAGCTCGCTCACGCTCGTCTGCGGCGTGGCAAAGCGCATCGTGCTCAGCTGGTCGAGCAGGTAGTTGGCCCGGTCGTCGTCGCCCATCGAGCCGCCGGGCTGGAACTGCACGAGGTAGGTATTGTCGCTCAGGATCGCCGGATTGACCGTGATGCGCGCCGCAAAGCCGAGCTTCTGCGCCCGGGTGCCGCTGAGGCTGTCGGTGAAGTCCGCCCCGTTGTTGTCCACGAACAGGTTGATCGCTAGATCGCCGTTCTGCAGCGCCGTGGCCGTCGCGTGCCGCGTCACGGCGTTGACATCGGTGGTGCCTGCCGCCCCGTCGTCGAGCACGGTGAGCGTCGTTCCGCTGCCGCTGACCGTAAAGCCGCCGCCGAGCGCGTTGCGCAGCGTCGTCGCCACCGGTCCCGCGCCTGCCGAAAAATCCGCGCCGATCACCCGCGTGCCGTTCGCATCGACATAGTCGATCGGCAGCTTGCTGGCGTCATCGACCCGGACCAGCCGGATCGACTGCGCCACCCCGCCCTTGGCGTACTGGATGGTGACGTCGTTGCCGTCCCGGATCGGCGCCAGATCGATGCTGTAGCCGTTCTGCCCCGCCCCGCCCGTGGCCGGCGCGCCTTGGGTCGTGACCGTCGACATCGCCTGCGCCAGGCCGCCCGCGATCTCGTCCAGCTGCGATTGCGCCGTCACCAGCGATTTGTCGCGCAGGTCGATCAGCGCCTTGAGCTTGCCCGATTGCAGCACGTTC
>DASZSH010000149.1:0-9942 GCA_035548755.1 Devosia sp. | reverse complement strand
GTCGACAAGGCGGCCGGAGCCCGACAGCGACAGGCCGCCCGACCCGATGCCGCCCAGCGGAAAGCGCACATAGCGCGAGCGCTCGCCCAGATAGGCGAACTGCGGATCAATGGCGCGGAGGTCATCCCACATTCTGGAGGTATCCCGATTGAAACTAGCTTCTGATGCCTGACATCGTGACGCCCTCGATGACGAATTTCTGGGCGACGAGGAAAAGGAGGATGACCGGCAGCACCGACATGCTCATGGCGGCCATCACGACCGAGAGATTGCCGGCGGCCATGTAGCCACGCAGCACATCCATGGCCAGAGGCAGAGTCATAGCGGCGTTCTTGGCCAGCAGCACCTTGGCCTGGAAATAGTAGTTCCAAGTCTGAGTAAAGGTGATGATGCCGAGCGCCGAAAGAGCCGGGCGGAGTTGCGGCAAGCTGATGCGCCAGAAGATCTTGAGGTAGCCTGCGCCATCCATGAGCGCAGCCTCCTCGAGGGCCTTTGGCTGGCTCAGCATGAACTGGCGGATGAGAAACACGCCGAAGCTCGATGTGAGATACATCAGCGCCAGGCCGAGCGGCTGGTTTATGAGGCCGAGCCTGGCGTAGCCAAGATAGATCGGCAGGATCGTGACCTGCGCGGGAAACATGAGGCCGACAAGAAACACGAAGAAGAGCGTATCGCGGCCGGGAAACTTGAGCCGGGCAAAGGCGAACGCGGCGAGCGTGCAGGTGACGAGCTGACCGGCGGTCACGATGACCGCGATCTCCACGGAATTGAGGTAAATCTGCAGGAAGGGCACGCCGCGAGAGGTCAACGCCCGAACATAGTTGGTAAAGTCGAAGCTCGCCGGGAAGAAGCTCGGCGGCATCTTGTAGGCCTCCGAAACCTTCCGGAACGACATCGAAATGAGCCAGAGGAATGGCAGGAGGAAGCCGATGGCGAGCAGAGCCATCACGCTGAGGATAGCCCAGTCGACGGCGCGGCGCGCCGCACGTGTCTGCAGCAGGCCGTTCATACCTGCACCAGCCGGCGCGAGATGATCTGCTGGATGGCGGTGATGACGAGAATGATAAGTGTCATGACCACCGAAATGGCCGCCGCATAGCCGATCTCAAAATTGCCGAATCCGGTCTCGACGATGAGAATGGACAGCGAGCGCGTCGCGTCGCCCGGACCTCCCTGAGTGAGAATGACAATCGACTCGTAAACCTGCAGGGCGCCGATCGAGCAGTAGACGATGCAAAAGAAGACGACCGGCGAAATCCACGGCAGCGTGATACGGAAGAATCGGCGCCAGGCCGGCGTGCCATCCATGATGGCGGCCTCGATGATAGGCTTGGGAACCCCCTGCAGCGCCGCGGTAAAGATAACCATGAAGAACCCGCAGTTCTTCCAGACGTCCATGAGGAGGATCGACGTCATGGCGTTGCTGGCATCGGTCAACCAGCGAACGCCGGGAAGGCCGACGAGCCTCAAGTAGTAATTTATGACCCCCAGATCGTCGCCGTAGAAGTAGGTCCACACGATCGAGACGAAGGCGGCGGCGATGATGACCGGCAGAAAGAAGCTCAGGCGGAAGAAATAGAGTAGCCAACCGGGCATGGCGCGGTTGAGCAACAGTGCCAGAGCGAGGCCGAGCGTCACGTTGCCGGTGACGGCAAAGAACGCAAATCGCAGCGTGTTCCAGAAGATCTGCAGGGAGCGGTGATCGGTGAAGAAGCGGACGAAGTTGTCGAACCCGACCCAGCGCGACCCCAGCATCGGATCGTAATACGCAAAGGCGAGAATCGCGGTGACGGCGACCGGCGCCAGCACGAAAGTGAGATAGAGAACACCCGAGGGAACAACGAATAGATAGCCGATGCGCGCCTGCGCACGGCTGAGCTCGGAGCGTGGACGAATCTCGTTTGCAGCGAGAGCTGTCATCCTGAACTTCCGCAAAGGCACGGCGGCAGGCGCCGCCGTGCCGTAGCGTCTTGGGAGGACGCGTTAATCAGGCCTGGCCCAACTGCTGGCGCAGGCGGGCGAACGAATCCTCGAGCTCCTGGTGCGCCTGCTTGCAACCATCGGCGATAGAAACCTCGTCGGCCATCATCGCCGTGTAGTAGCGGATGACGATCTTTTCGACTTCCTGGAAGTTCGCCGGCGAGGGAACCGCCTTGGTGTTGGGAAGCGACGCATAGTAGAGCGCGGCCGAAGGCGGAAAATCGAGGAAGGCCGGATTGTCGGCCGCAGATTTGCGGCCGGGTACGCCGCCACCTCCGACACCCTCTTCGACCTGCGTTTCGGCGCTGGTCAGTTCGGTGATGAGAGCCTGCGCAAGGTCGGGACGCTGCGCCGTCTTCGAAACGGCGTAGCCGCCAAAGCCGATAACGGTCGTCATGCTCGCCCTGCTGGGCACGTTGGCGATATCCATGTTGAGGCCGTTGGTCTTGGCCTGCTGCACGATCCAATGGCCGCGGCTGATCATGGCAACCTGCCCGGCCATGAACTGATTGTCCATGGTGGCGCTGCCGGGGATGGGCGAGGACCCGTCGACGTGAATGAGGTCGTGCAGGAACTGCAGGGACTCGGCGACCTTGGGGTCGAGCATGTTCGAGCCCGACCAGTCGTCCTTGAGCAGGCCCGTGCCGTTCGAGAAGAACCAGGGCTGGATGAAGAAGTTCTGGTTAGGAACCTCGTAGCCGTATTGTGTCACATTGCCCGCGCTATCCTTGATAGTGAGCTTCCTTGCGACTTCGCGGAACTCGTCCCAGGTCCAGTTGCCGTCTTTGGGGTAGGCGACGCCGGCCTTGTCAAACAAATCACGATTGTAGTTGATCATGATGTTGTTCCAGCCGATCGGGATATAGATCTGCTGCCCCTTGTATTTGGCCTGATCGAGCAGACTGGGGGCAAAATCGGAGAACTCTGGAGTCGACTTCACGTAGTCATCGAGCGGAATGAACAGACCGCGCGCGGCGAAAGCCTGAAAGGTCTCGATGGCGGTGCCCACGACGTCCGGACCTGTGCCGGCGTTGAATTCGCCGAGAATCTTGGTGACGTAGTCACCCCATCCCGTCGAGATCGGATCCATCGACAGGTCAACCTGGACGTTGGGGTATTTCTTGTTGAAGCGCTCGATGGCGTGGGTGATGGCCGTATTTTCGGCGTCGCCGCCAAAGCCGGCGAGCTTGATGGTGGCGCTGTCGCTCGACTGGCCCAAGCTGAAGCGCGTGGTGGCTGCCGTCGCTGCCAGAGCGGCACCAGAGGCGAGCAATCCGCGCCGTGTGATCTTCATCATCGATTTCCCTCCCGTTCGCGCCGGCTGGCGCTATCGAAACGTTTCGCACCAGCAAGGCCTCAATGGCAGCGGAGCGTTGTGCTCTCTTACTGCCTCGGATTTGCGTGGTCGAAACGTTTCATATAGTGCATTCCCCGGGCATCTTGGCAAGCGAAAATGGAGGGCATCCTGGCAACCATCAAGGACGTGGCGAAGCGGGCGGGGGTGGCGATCTCGACCGTCTCGGCGGTGCTCAACCGGTCGGCGCCGGTGAGCGAGGACACCGTCGCGCGGGTCGAAGCGGCCATCCGCGAGATCGGCTTTACGCCGCACGGGGTGGCCCAGAGCTTGCGTTCGGGCCGTTCTCGGCTCATCGGCCTGGTGGTGCCCAACATCGCCAACCCGCATTTTGCGGCGGTGGCGCGCGAGGTGGAAAATGTCTGCCTCAGCGCCGGATATACGAGCGTGGTGTTCTCGACCGGGCAGGACGCCGAACGCGAGAGCCAGGTGCTCAGGATGATGCGCGCCCAGCGCGTGGGCGGACTCATCATCATTCCCACGCGATCGGACGCGGCGCACGGGGCGGCGCTCATCAACCAGATTCACGTTCCAACGGTGCTGCTCGACATGTATGTGGAGGGCCTGCCCTTCGAGGTGATCAAGACCGACAATGTGGCGGCGGGGTATCTGGCGACGGACCACCTGATCCGGCTGGGACACCGGCGGATCGGCATCATTGCGGGAATTCCGGGCCTGGCGACGAGCGACGACCGCGCGGGCGGCTATCAGCGGGCGCACGAGGCGCATGGGCTCAGGGCGCCGGACGGGCTGATGCTGCCGGGCATGTTCGACCAGTCCCTCGCCTATCAGGCGGCGATGGACCTTCTGGCGCGGCCGGACCGGCCGACGGCGATCGTGACCATCTCCAACATGATGACGATGGGCCTGCTGTTCGCGATCCGCGAGCTGGGGCTCAGGGTGCCCGAGGAGCTTTCGTTCGTGGGGATCGACGACCTCGAATATGCGCCGATTCTCAAGCCGCAGCCGACAGTGGTGGTGACGCCGATCCTGCCGATGGCGCGGCGGGCGATCCGTTCGCTGCTCGAACAGATGGCCTCGGGAGCCGTGCCGGACGGCCGGCGCGAGGTGTATGAGCCGCACCTGATCGTGCGCGAATCCTCGGCGCCGCCGCCAGCCTAGAGCGCCGGACGGCGCGATGCTGGAGCGCCGCTCTAGCGGGTGTCCCAGCTCGGCACGTCGCGGAGCTTTTCGAGGAGATAGGCGTGGGTGGCGCGGTTGGCGACGATGACGACGCCGGTGCGCTCGTAGAATTCGGGGCCCCGGCCCCACCAGTCGGTGACGATGCCGCCCGCTTCCTGCACGAGCAGTACGCCGACGGCCCAGTCGACCAGTCCCGATTCCTCGTAATAGCCGGTGAGGCGCCCGCAGGCGACATAGGCGCAGGAATTGGCAGAGGAGCCGACGGTGCGCACGCCGCCCACCGGTTCGGCGATGCGGGCCAGATGCTCGTAAAAGCCGGCATGGCTGCGGCGGCTGCTGGTGGGCAGGCTGGTGCCGATCGCCATGAGGCCGACCTCGGAGCGATCCGAGACGGTCAGCCGCTCGCCATTGAGGAAGGCGCCGCGGCCCCGGATGGCGGTGAACATCTCGCCGGCGACAGGATTGTAGAGCGCGCCGCAGACGGTCTGGCTGCCGCGGCGGAGCGCGATCGAGATGGTGTAGTGCTGGCCATTGATGAAGTTGGTGGTGCCATCGATGGGATCGACGAGCCAGCGATGCTCGCGGTCGGCGCCATCGACGGGCGGGAACTCCTCGCCGGTGAAGCTCCAGTCGGGATAGCGCGCGAGCAGATATCGGCGGATGAGCTGCTCGGAATTGCGGTCGGCGTCGGAGACGAAATCGGCGGGGCCCTTGACGCCGATCTCGAGGTCGCGGAAGCGGCGGAAGTAGTCGAGCGTGAGCGCGCCGGCCTCGCGGGCGACGGCCACCATATCGGCGAGGATGGACTCGTAGTTCTCGGTCATGGCTGAGCGAAGCGGGCGACGAGCCCTTCCGGATCGTCGGTGGTGATCTGATCGACACCAAGGGCGAGCAGGCGGTCCGCCACGGCGACGGAGGCATCGTCTATGGCGGTGATGGTCCAGGCATCGACGCGACGGCCGGCGGCATGGAAGGCGGCGATGATATCGAAGCCCGCCCGATCGAGCTCGAGCACGAGCTCCCAGCTCAGATAGATCATTTCGGCGCGGGGGGAGGCGGCGAGCGCATTGCGGACGAAGCCGGCGTAATCGCGGCTCTGGCGGAGCGCGGCGATGTTTTCGACGCTGCACGGATCGTAGCCGATGCGCATGGCGGGGACGGCATCGGCGAGCAGGCGCACGCCCTCGGCGCTGCCGCCCGAGAGGATCATGTTGCGGGCGACGGGGCCGGCGCCCGCGGCAAAGCTTGCGATCGAGGCGGCATCGAGGGCCGCATCGTCCTCTTTGTAATCGAGCTGAAGGAGCGCCTCGGGGTGAGGCGGGTCGGCCGCAAGGAGCGCGCACAGATCCTCAAGCAGCATGACGCGATCGGGGATCGGGGCGCCGTCGTTGCCGCGCAGGTTGAGGGCACGCAGGCCGGCCGCGCCATGCCCCCGCGCGGGACCCTGCCCGGTGGTTTCGCGTGCGATCGAGAGATGATCGTGCAGCACGGCGAAACCATGTTCGGCATGAACGACGAGATCGACCTCGACGCTGGCGCCCAGCGCCATGCCTTCGAGGATGCGGCGGCCGGTGAACACCGGATCGGATGCGCGGCGGCGCGCGCGATGCCATTTGACGAAGGTGCGGCGGCCGTTGCGGACGATAGAGACGGGATCGGTCATGACGCGGCGGAGCGATAGATGCAGGCATTGTCGCGATAGGCGGCGAAGGCGCGCGGTTTGAGATCGACCGGCTGGCCGGCCTTCCAGTCGCGCGCCTCGGGCACCATGGATTTGAGACGCGTGCCGTCGGCGAGCTCGAGATCGACGATGGCATGGGTGCCGTAGTCGGTGACGCGGTGAATCTTCGCGGCGCCCGCGGCCGTGGCCGGAAAGATGCCGAGGGCCTCGGGACGGACCGCGAAGATCACCGGACCATCGGCCACCGGCAGGGGACTGGTGAAGCCATCGCGGGTGAAGACGCCGTTCGCCGCCACGCCTTCGATGAGGTTCATGGTGCCAATGAAGCCGGCAACGAAGGGCGTGGCCGGCTCGCGGTAGAGCATATCGGGGGCGGCGACCTGCTCCATCCGGCCATCGCGCAGCACGACGATGCGGTCGGCCATGGCGAGGGCCTCGTCCTGGCCGTGGGTGACAAAGAGGGTGGTGATCCTCAGCCGCTGCTGAATGTCGCGCACCTCCTCGCGCAGGCGCTCGCGCAGATGCTGGTCGAGGCTGGCGAAGGGTTCGTCGAGAAGCAGGATCTTGGGCTCGAGCACCAGCGAGCGGGCGAGCGCTACGCGCTGCTGCTGGCCGCCCGAAAGCTGGTGCGTCTGGCGGCTGCCGTAGCCGGCGAGGCCGACGAGCTCGAGCACCGCCTCGACGCGGCGCTTGATCTCGTCGGCAGGACGCCGGCGGAGCCTGAGGCCGAAGGCGATGTTGCGGAAGACGTTCATGTGGGTCCACAGCGCATGGCTCTGGAACACCATTCCGGTCGGACGCCGCTCGGGCGGCAGGTGGATGACCTCCTCGCCATCGATGGTGATGGAGCCCGAGGTGGGGGTCTCGAAGCCGCCGATCATCCTGAGGATGGTGGACTTGCCGGAGCCGGAGGGGCCGAGCAGACAGACAAGCTCGCCATCGGCGACGGTCAGCGAGAAATCGTCGACGGCGCGGACGGTGGGGCCGAACAGCTTGGTGACGCCTTTGATGTCGAGTGTGGCCATGAGCGCCGCCTATGCTCCGAAGCCGCGGGCGAAGGAGCCGCCGCTGATCACGCGGCGGGCGAACAGCAGCGCGAAGAAGGACGGTATCCACAGGATGACCGAGAGCACCGCGCCATACTGGATGACCGGCTGGTTGTTGATGAAGGAGATCATGAGAATGGGCATGGTGCGGATGGCGGGCGCGCCGATGAGCCAGGCGCCCTCGGTTTCGTAGAAGGTGTTGACGAAGGTGAGCAGCACGGCGGCGGCGATGGTGGGACCGGCCTGCGGCAGGGTGATGGACCAGAAGACGCGCAGCGGGCTCGCGCCGACATCGCGCGCGGCTTCCTCCATGCGGCGATCGACGCCCTGGAAGGCGGCGACGGGGATCCAGATCATGTAGAGCAGCGTGCCCACGAGCTGGATCAGCACGACGCCCCAGAAATTGCCGATGAGATTGAGCCCCAGGAAGATGCCGGCGATGGCGACGAGCAGGCCGAACTTGGGGAAGGCCTGGCCGACGATGAAGGAGAAGAACAGCAGCGAGCGGAAGGGAAATTCGAGCCGGGCGAAGGCGAACGCGGCGGGCAGGCAGATGACGGCGGAAATGAGCGTCACCAGCACAGAGAGGGAGATCGAGGTCGAGATCGCCTGCCAGACGTCGGGCCGGGCGAGAGTCATGTTCCAGTAGCGCAGGCCGAATTCCTGCGGGACGATCGCGGGATAGCGCCAGACATTGGTGAAGGCCCAGGTGCCCACCACGAGGAGCGGGAAGATGATGACGACGGTGAGCACGGCCGCAAAGCCGATGCCGGTCCAATCCACCCTGCGCGGCGGGCGGTACGTGGCCGACGCCATCAGCGGCCCCTCTGGTTCTTGACGACGGAGCGCACGTAGAAGAGGCCGAACACGATGCAGAAGCCGAAGGAAATCACCGCCTGGGTGATGGCGCTGGGCGGATCGTAGAGATCGCGGAAGGTGCGCTGCATGAAGGGCCCCATCATTTCGGGCGCGGCCGGCCCGAGGACGTAAGGCAGGGTGAAGGCCGAGAAGATGCCGAGCACGGCGAAGGAGGCGGCCACCAGGATGGAGTTGGTGATGCGCGGCAAGATGATGTGCCAGAGCACGGCGATGCGCCCCGCCCCAACGTCGCGCGCCGATTCGATCGAGGCATCGGAGACGGCGCCGAGGCCCGCGAGCAGGATGAGCACGGTGAGCGGAATATGGTCCCACACCAGGCCGATGAGAGGCCCCCAGGGGGTGAGATAGGGCGAGCGGATCTTGGGCAGATGCACGGCATTGAGCAGGATGTCGACCATGCCGTTGGGCCCGAGCACGCGGATGAAGGCGTAACTCAGGATGATCGAGGGAACGAACAGCGGGAAGATCGCAAGGCCCTGCACATAGGCGGCAAGCCGGCCGGTCGAGAAGCGCAGATAGAGGGCGACGGGCAGGCAGATGACGATGAGGATCAGCCCGGCGATCGCCGTGGTCCACAGCGTCACATAGAGATTGGCGAGGCTGTAGGCATCGGAGAAGAAGAACTGGTAGGTCTTGAGGGTGAGGCCGTAGCGGCCGGCCTCATCGGGCTGCCAGAGGGTGGTGATGACGGCCGAGACGATGGGATAGATGACCATCCAGGCGATCAGCAGCACCGGAATGGCAACGAGCAGGAGGCCGATGGGCCCCCTGCGGTTCTGCGTTCCGACGATGTCGCTCGCGGCGGCGAGCGTCACGCGCTGCGATCCACGTTGGGCGCGACGTTGCGGTACCAGCCGTCGTTGATCGCCTTTTCCCAGTCGCCGCCCGGGAAGACGGGGATCGAGGCGGGGATCACATCCTTGTACTTGTCGTGGAGCTCCTTGCTTACATAATCCCACGACACGCCGGGGAAGCCGCCGAGCTCGGTGATGACGGCCGACTGGATCTCTTCGGTGAGGATGAAATCGGCGAGCTTGATCGAGGCATCCTTGTTGACGCCGTTGGCGAACACCACGGCGCGCGAGAAGCCGCCGGCGAGCGCCAGATCGGTGAGCTGCACCAGGCCGGTGGTCTGCGGCAGCACGCCCGTCGAGATGGCCTGCAGCGCCTGATCGGACCAAGCCGGAATCATGGTCACGGCGCCCTGGCTCAGGAGCTGGATCGACTGGGTGTTGCCCGAGGTGTAGGCGCCCTGATCCATGAGCGAGGGGGCGAGATCCTTGAGCAGATCCCAGGCCGGCGGCAGGGCCTTGTCGCCGAAGGCGGCGAAGTTGTCGAGCGTGAACTTGCTCGGATCGCGGCCGTTGACCTCCCAGATGGCGCGGCGCACGAAGTTGCCGCCCGAGCCGCCCTTGTCGGGGCGGTTGTAGATGAACTGGCCGGGGTTGGCCTTGATCCAGGCGACGAGGTCGGCCCAGGTTCTGGGCGCCTTGTCGGGAGAGAGCTTGGTGGTGTCGTAGGCCAGCAGCACCTGGCTGCCGCGATAGGGCAGCGAGAACTGGGTGTCGATGGCGAGCGGGTTGACCTTGGAATAGTTCGAAAGGCCCGCGGCCTTCATGTCGACCCAGAGCCCAGCTTCGATGGCGCCCTTGGGCAGGCGCGGATCCCAGCTCTCGATGAAATCGGCCTGCGGATCGGCCTTGGATGCGAGGGCGGCTACGGCGCGCTCGGCGATCGCCTGGGCGCCCGCCGCGTCGCCGGCGTCGACGAGGTTGAGGGTGACGCCCGGGTTGGCGGCCTCGAACTTGGGCTTCACGATGTTGGTCCAGAAATCGAGGATGTTCTGGTCCGAGTCGGTG
>DASZSH010000148.1:0-6367 GCA_035548755.1 Devosia sp. | reverse complement strand
AGCGTGCCGGAGGCGTCGCTCATTTCCTCCACATGCTCGCCGGTCAACAACAGCCGGATATAGGCCTTGGGCAGCAGGACTTTGGCGATTTCCGCATAGATTTCAGGCTCATGCTTGCGCACCCAGGCGATCTTGGGGGCGGTGAAGCCAGGCATGGCGATGTTGCCGGCGATCTCGCGCAGGCTGGGCAGGGCCGTTTCCATCTCGGCGCACTCGGCCGCCGACCGGCCGTCATTCCACAGGATGCAGGGACGCAAGACCTCGTCGTTGCGCCCCAGCAGCGTCGCCCCGTGCATGTGGCCGGAAAGCCCGATGCCGCGCACCCCCGCCATCTCGACCGGGCGGGACTTGCTCAGCGCGTCGCAGGCGGCAAGGACGGCCGACCACCAATCGGCCGGGTTCTGCTCCGACCAGCCCGGATGCGGGCGAACGGGCTCGACCGATTTGGCGGTGGCCTCGCCCAGCGCCTTTCCGGTGCGGTCGATCAGGATCGCCTTGACGCCCGAGGTGCCAATGTCAATGCCGAGATAGGTCATGAGGAACGTACCTCACGGCAGAGCGGTAACGTGCTTATTGTGTCCTCCCGGCGCCGATTGTTGCAGGTGGCGGCCCCCCCTCAGCGCAGATTGTCTCTCAGGAATATGCCGATTTCAATGGGGTCGGAATGTACTTCGGCTCCGGGCGAAAGCGCCACCTGACGGGCGGCGGCGATGGCGGCGCGAATCTCGCCATCGGCATTCTGGTCGAGCACGACATCGAGCGTGCCGGCGCGCAGCGCATCGCGCGTGGTGTCGGTGAGTTCGTGCGCGACGACCCTGATGTTGCCGGCACGGTGGGTCCGGCCCAGGGCCGAGACCAGCCCGCCATTGCCCGCGCCGAGATTGTATATGCCACTCAGGTCGTCGTTATCTTCGATGAGGCGCAGCACCCCGGCCTCGGTTGCCGCGTCCTCGTCGTATCCCTCGATAGGGCCCAGCAGGTCGAGACGGGGAAACTCCCGCCCCATGACCCCGGCGAAGCCCTCGAAGCGCTCGCGGTGGTCGCGCAGGGCCAGCGATCCGGCGACGATGCCGACCTTGCCCGAGGCGCAGAAGCGGCCGAGCAGCGAGGCCGCGGTGCGGCCGGCGGCCTGGTTGTCGATGCCGATGAAGTGCCGCCGGGCCGAGCCGGGCAGATCGGACACGAGGGTGATGACCGCGACGCCGCGGCGGGTCGCCGCATCGATGGCCTTCACCACCGCCGGGTCGTCGGGAGCCACGACGACGGCGCAATCGGCATCGCGACCGCTGAGGCCTTCGAGGCGGCCGACCAGCGCCCCCGGATCGAGCGCGTGATAGAGGCGGGTCTCGAGCGTCAGCCGCTCGTTCCGGGTCTGCCGCGTGCGGCGCGCGACGGCGGCGACCAGGCTCTCCATGAAAGCATTGCCGCCATCGGGGATGAGGAACACAACGCGCAGATCGCGGGCGCGGGCCAGCAGCGACGCCGACAGATCGCGCCGGAAGTCGAGCGCGCGGATCGCGGCCTCGACCTTTTGCTGGGTCTGCGGGCGCACCCCCGGACGGGCGTTGAGAACGCGGTCAACCGTGGCGAGCGACACGCCCGCGGTCCGCGCCACATCATGCACCGTCGCCCGCTTGCCCTCGCCGTTTGCATCCATGCGCGCCTCCTCGGGCGCAAAAGTCGCCCGCGGCGCGCGCCAGCGTCAACAGATTTCGGCTTGGTTGCGCGTCCCGCTCCGGCTAAACGAAGCCCGCGAGGGACACAGGGGAGCGCCAAATGGTTGCGGTCAAAACGTTCGGCGAGTTCGAAGGCAGGCGGGTCGACCAGTTCACGCTGACCTCGACCAGCGGAGTGGAGGTGGACATCATCAACTGGGGCGTGGTGGTCCGCGACTGGCGGGTGCCGGTCAAAGGCGGCCGGCGCTCGGTGGTGCTGGGGCTCGAAAACTTCGACCACTACCCAAAACACTCGCCGCATTTCGGGGCCGTCACCGGCCGCATCGCCAACCGCGTGCGGGGAGCCAGTTTTGAGCTGGGCGGCAAGACCTATCGCCTGCCGGCCAATGACGGAGCGCAAAGCCTGCATGGCGGGCCGCAGGGGCTGGGCCGGCTGGTATGGGACGCCCAGCCCGACGATGCCACCAACTCGGTGGTTTTCTCGCTCGTTTCGCCCGACGGAGCGGCGGGCTATCCGGGCACGCTCGAGGTGCAGGCGACCTACAGGCTCGACGGCAACCGGCTTCGGCTCGAACTGGAAGCCTCGACCGATCAGCCCACGCCGGTCAGTCTCGTGCAGCATCAATATTTCAATCTCGGCGAGGCCGACGACGTGCTCGACCATCGCTACTGGTTCCGAGCCCATGCCTATACCGAGAACGATGCTCAGCTCGTGCCGACCGGCAACATCCTCGAAATCCAGCCCGGCAGCGAGCGCGACTTTTCGCGCCCGCGCACCCTGCGCGAGGCGAGCGGCAGGCCCATTGCCTATGATGGCAACTTCGTGCTCGATGCCGGGCGCGATCTCGCCGATCCGGTCGCCATTGTCACCGCCCCCGAGGGCGAGCTGACGCTCAAGCTCTGGACGGACCGTCCGGGTCTGCAGTTCTATAACGCCGTTACAACCAACGTGCCTGTCCCGGGTCTGGGCGGCCGGCGCTACGGACGGCATTCCGGCTTCTGCCTCGAGGATCAGTTGTTCCCCGACGCGCTGCACCACCCGCATTTCCCCTCGATCATCATCACGCCGGAGAAGCCCTACTCGCATTGGTGCGAGTTCGAGATCGCATGAACCGCTACGTCGTTCTGCTGCGGGGCATCGGGCCGGCAACCCATGCGGCAATGCCGCTGGGCGAACTTGCCCAGCGTTGCCGCAATGCCGGCTTCGGCGAGGTGACGAATATCGGCAACACGGGAAATCTCGTGCTCCAGTCGGACAAGCCGCAAGCGGCTGTCGAGGCCGCGATCGGCAGCGAGATCAAGAGGTTCGGTCTTGCCACCGAGGTGTTCACGCGCACTGCACGGCAATTTGCCAAGCTCATTGCGCTGGCGCCGTTCGCCGAAGCCGCCAAGGACCATCCGCAGCGGGTCGGCGTATGCTTTTTTCACAAGGACCCGCATTGGCCCGAGGCGTATCGCAACTATGCCGGGCCCGAGCGACTGGCGATGTTTTCCAACCACCTGATTGTCGACTACGGCGCTCAGCTCCTGGTGAGCCGGCTCACCATCGAGAGGACGGTCGGCGCGCACATGACACAGCGCAATTGGAGCAGCATTCTACGCATCGCTTCGGCGCTCGACCTGGAGCAGGGCGATGGACCGGACTGAGCGGCTGTTTTCGATCATGGACGCACTGCGGCGGCGGCGGCGCCCGGTAACCGCCGGGGCGCTCGCCGAGGATCAGGGCGTGAGCGTGCGCACGCTCTATCGCGATATCCAGACGCTGATCGGGCTGGGCGCGCCGATCGAGGGCGAGGCCGGAGTAGGCTACATGCTCAAGGCCGGCTTCTTTCTGCCACCGCTGATGTTCACCAGCGAGGAGCTCGAAGCCTTGACGCTCGGGGCGCGCTGGGTGGAGGGCCAGCCCGATGCGGCGCTTGCCGGTGCCGCGCGCAACGCAATCGCCAAGATCGCAACGGCCTCGCCGGAGGATTTGCGGGACCGTCTGGCCACGACCGGCCTGTGGGCGGCGCCGCGAGGCTGGCCCGGCGACACCGAGCCGCTGCTGGGGGTGGTGCGCGAGTCGATGCGGGAGGAAAAGACGCTGCATATCGTCTATGTGGACGAGAACGGCAACGAGACCGAACGGCCGATCTGGCCGATCACGCTGGGCTATCTCGAAAACAAGCAGATCGTGGGAGCCTGGTGCGTAATGCGCGCCGATTTCCGCAACTTCCGGATCGACCGGATCCGGCGCGCCACCGCCGGGCCGGAGCCGTTCGGCCAGCGGCGCGTGATCCTCATGAAGCAGTGGGAGGCGATCTGGCGTCGCGCGGTGGAGACTGCCCCCGCCCAGTCAGCCACAACGTCCTCCCCCGCCGGGGGGAGGACGGCGAACCGCGCTAGGCCCCGGCGCGAAGCTCCACCTCATGGGCGAAGCGGATAAGATTGGAATAGGGGCAGATGTCATGGGCCGCGCGCATCAGGGCCTCGATGTCCGGCTTGCTCCAGCCGGGAACATGGGCTGTGAGCACCGGCACGATGGTGAAACCAACCTTGTCTTCGCGGTCGGCGAAACTGACATCGGCATCCACGGTTGTGCCTTCGGGCAGGGTCTTGTTCTGCCGCCTCGCCGCCGCGCCCATGGCGCCCAGAAAGCAGGCCGAGTAACCCACGGCAAAAAGCTGCTCGGGATTGGTGCCCGGCCCTCCGTCTCCGCCCATCTCCCGGGGTGTTGAGAATTTCACGTCGATCTTGCGGTCGTCGCTATGGGCATCGCCTATGCCGCGGCCGCCATGGGCTGCCGTGCCATGGGCCGTATAGAGTATCTTGACCACGTCACACCTCGCTTACGGGATTGGGCGTGACGCCATAGCGCGCCGGCGCGGCGATCCAAATGCGTGAGTGAAGCAAACCTTCGTGAGCGAAGGCTTGCTTTCGCGCCGGTCCCTCTCTAGCCAGAGGGCCATGGAGGAACATCCCAATGCGCGGCTGCTCGCTCTGTCGGACGGGGTGATCGCCGTCGCGATCACTCTTCTCGTCCTCGACATCCGGCTGCCCGAAGGGTTCGGCCGGTACTCTGACGCCGAGCTGGGCGCGGCTCTACTGGCCCTGTGGCCGCGCATGCTCGCCTATTTGCTCAGTTTCCTCGTCATCGGCAGCTTCTGGATCAACCACCGCGCCAAATTCAGGCATATCGCCAAATCGGACAGCGGGCTCATCTGGATCAACATGGTGTTCCTGCTGACAATCGGACTGGTGCCGTTCACCACCAACCTCATCGCCGAGAGCGGCGGCACCCTGTCGACGGCAATCTATGCCGGAACGATGATGGTCAGCGGGTTGTCGCTCGTCTGGCTATGGGGCCATGCCCGGCGCAACGGGCTCGTCGCCCCAGATACGCCCGAGGAGGAGAGCCGCCGGCAATATATGACCGTGCTGCTGATCTCGGCCGTGTTCGGCGTCTCGGTGCCGCTGTCGATCGCCCACGCCGACCTGGCGAAATACTTCTGGATCCTGATCGTGCCGATAAACTTCGTGCTGCGCCTTCTTGCCGTAAGGCGCTGGACGCGCGACCACCCCGGCGCGCCCGTTCCCGGGCGGTTCGGACCGCGGCAGGAAGATTGATGCCCTTGGCAGCGAGGGAGCCTCGGCCGCGTTCTCCGGCCCGTGTGGGGCTATGATCACGCCGGATGTGATGGATTAGCCGGCGGGTGCCAGCATTTTCCTGCTGACGGCCCAGGAGCCGATTGAGACAGGGAGACTGCCATGACATCACTGAAGCTTGCCGGCGCGCTGGCGCTGGCTGTGACGCTCTTTGCCGCGCCGGCGCTGGCCATCGATACGGGAGGCGAGGACACCACGTCCACCTCGCCCGCGCCGGTCGTCAAGAAGCCCGCAGCGCCCACGCTGGCCGTGGCCCGCTCGGACATCGACGCCAGCAACTGGAGCAAGGCTCTGGCCGACCTCAAGCTCATCGTGGCGGCCAACCCGCAATCGGCGGACGCCTACAACCTGATGGGCTTCACCTACCGCAACATGGGCAACTACGACCGCGCCGGGCAGGCCTATGCCAAGGCGCTCAAGCTCAACCCCAAGCATACCGGTGCGCTCGAATACCAGGGCGTGCTTTTCATCAAACTGGGCCAGCTCGACAAGGCGAGGGCCAATCTCGACAAGATCAAGGCGATCTGCGGCACGACCTGCGAACCCTACACCGACCTCGCCAAGGAACTGGGCGGCTAAGGCCGCCGGAGCGAATATGGAGCGGCGTTCCGCCGCCGCTCCGGGGCCGGTCGGCCGGATCGACGGCGATTGCCGCCGACCGCTCCGAGCCAGGCTGAGCACCGCCACCTTTCGGGCCGACCCCATTTATGGCAAGGCTGGCGTCGCGGCCAAAGGGCGGGTAAGAGCGGGGCACCTGTCCCGGGCCCCTCTCCTGCCCGCGCCCGCCTGTCCCCGGTCCAATGTCCGACCCCGCCAAGCCGCCCCGCCTTCTCTCCCATCGGCCATTCCTCTACTTCATGGCCTCGCGCGCCCTGTCCTCGATGGGCTTTCAGGGCACGGGCGTGGCCATCGGCTGGCTGGTCTACGACAGGACGCGCAGCGCTTTCGATCTTGGGCTGATCGGACTGTGCCAGTTCCTGCCGATGGTGATCCTCACCTTCCTGGTTGGCCAGGTCGCCGACCAGTTCGACCGCCGACGCATCGGC
>DASZSH010000147.1:0-3299 GCA_035548755.1 Devosia sp. | reverse complement strand
CGGCTCGATCATCGCCACCGCAACGTTCGGCTCGGCCATGAGCGGGTCGAGATCGTCGAAATTGGCGATGCGCGGCAGCCGCGGCACCGCGATCACACGCCGCCCGGCAGTCGCTCTTGCCGCATGTCGGTCGAGCGCCAGAGAGTCCTCGGCCGGCAGCCTCGCGGCCTCGGCGAGGAACGGCACCGGCCCCAGGCAGGGCACGCCCGTCCTGTCCGAAATGAAGTTCCGCCCCGCCGCGAACAGTCCGGGGTCGCCGCGAAACTTGTTGACCAGGCTCGCCCGGATCAGCGCGCGGTCGGCCGGATCGATCACCTCGAACGTGCCGCATATGGCCGCGATCACGCCGCCCCGCTCGATATCGCCCACCAGCACGACCGGCGCCCTGGCGGCGCGCGCGAAGCCGAAATTGGCGATGTCGCCGGCCCTGAGGTTGACCTCCGAGGCGCTGCCGGCCCCCTCGACCAGAACCAGGTCCGCCTCCGCCGCGAGCTCGCCGAAGGCCGCCATGACCGCCGGCATCAGCTCGCCGCGGCGCGACCAGTAGTCTCTGGCGCCGAACGAGCCGACCCGCCGCCCCCGCACGATGAGCTGCGCGCCCGTTTCGCCCTCCGGCTTGAGCAGAACCGGATTCATCGCCGTCACCGGCGCCCGGAACGCGGCCCGCGCCTGCAGCGCCTGGGCTCTGCCGATCTCGCCGCCGTCGGCCGTCACCGCCGCATTGTTCGACATGTTCTGCGGCTTGAACGGGGCAACTCTCAGCCCCCTGCGCGCAAAGGCGCGCGCCAGGCCGGCAACGATCAGCGATTTGCCCACGTCGCTGCCGGTTCCCATGAACATGAGCGCCTTTGCCATGGCCTCGTTCTAGCCGCCGTCGCGGCGATCCGATAGGGAGAGCGCATGCGCACCATCCTCATCGTCGGCATCGGCGCGGGAAACCCCGATTTCCTCACGCTTCAGGCCATTTCCGCCATCCGGCGCGCCGATGTCGTGTTCCTGCCCGATAAGGGCGAGGAGAAGTCCGGCCTCAATGCGCTCCGCCTGCGCATCCTCGATCACGCCGCCCCTGGCAACCGATGCCGGACCGTTGCCTTCCGCTCTCCTGCGCGTCCCGCTCAGGCCCCCGTCTACCAGGAGGGGATCGCCGGCTGGCGCGAGGCTCTCGTCGCTTCCTACCGTCAGCTCTTTGCTGCGTCCCTTGCCGAGAACGAGACCGGCGCATTCCTCGTCTGGGGCGATCCGTCCCTCTACGACGGCACCCTTGCCGCCCTGGCTGAGCTGCAGGCCTCGGGCATGTCCATTGCAATCGAGACCATTCCCGGCATCAGCGCCGTTCAGGCTCTGGCCGCCGCCCACCGCATCCCGCTCAACCGTATCGGCGAACCGGTGACCGTGACCACGGGCCGCCGTGTCGCTGCCGGCGAGGCGGATCGTCTGAGCAGTTTCGTCGTCATGCTCGACAGCCACGCCGGCTGGGAACGCTTTGCCGGCGAGCCGGCGGAGATCTACTGGGGCGCCTATCTCGGCACCCCCGACGAGCTGCTGGTCGCCGGGCCCGTCGCCGAGGTCAAGGATGAGATCGCGCGCCTGCGCAGCGCCGCCCGGGCGCGGCATGGCTGGATCATGGATACCTACCTCATCCGCCGCCCGACCTGAAACCGGCCAGGGCGTCAGCCGCGCGCCGCGTCCGGCCCGGGCGGGGCGACATCGATGACATGGGCATACGACCCCATCACCCGTCCCTCGACCGCCCCCATCGGGGGCAAAGCCGCGCCGGTCGCGTCGGCGGCCTTGAACAGCGGGGCCGCCCCCGCGCCGGCCGAATAGTGGAACTCGTGCCCCATGAGCTCGCGCGGCCAGGGCAGCGCGCCCAGATTGGTCAGCCGGCGGTAGCCCAGCGTTCGGCGGGGCCGGCTGATATCCGTCCGGATCGGCAGCAACCCTGCCATTCTGAATGACTTTCCGCCCAGAACGGTAAGCTCCTCCCCCAGAACCATATACCCGCCGCATTCCCCGTAGATGAGCGCTCCACTGTCTCGTGCGGCCGCCAGTCCCGTCCGGAACGTCCCGGCGTTGGCCAGTGCTGGCCCATGCAATTCCGGATAGCCTCCCGGGAGAAATACCGAATCGCTATTCTTTTGTGGAGCCTCGTCCCGCAATGGCGAAAACGTGCTGACCTCCGCGCCCTGCCTCCGCCAGTCGGCCAGAAGGTGCGGATAAACGAAGGCGAATGCCTCGTCATGCGCTACCGCGATCCGCTGTCCGAGCGGCGGCAGGCGTTGCGTCTCATCCGCATCTGCGGCCGCCACCGGCGCCGACAGCGCCAGCAGCCGGTTCAGATCCACGAACGCCTCCGCCGCGTCCGCCGCCGCTTCGACAATGGTCTCGAACCCCGCTGTTTCGTCCGGCAGAACCAGCCCCAGGTGACGCTCGGGCAGTGCCAGCCCCTCCCGCCGCGGCAGCGCGCCCAGAACCGGCACGCCGACTGGAACGAGCGCTCCCGTGAGCAGCCGCTCATGCCGTGTCGTCGCCACCCGGTTGAGGATCACGCCGGCGACAGTCACGTCCGGCCGGAATTGCGCAAACCCCGCGACCAGTGCCGCGATCGACTGGCCTTGTCTCTCGGCATCCACCACCAGCACCACGGGCAGCTTGAGCGCCGAGGCGAGATCGGCGGTCGAACCGCGGCCATCGGCCGCCCCGTCGAAAAGCCCCATCACCCCCTCGACCAGCAGCAGATCGCCCCCCGCCGACTGGTCCGCTGCCAGCGCCTTGAGCCGCGATTGATCCATCGCCCAGGGATCGAGATTGATCGCCTGGCGTCCCGCCACCCGGGCGAGGATCGCCGCATCGATATAGTCCGGCCCGGTCTTGGCTGGACGCATGTCGAGCCCCCGCCGCCTGAGCGCGGCCAGCAGGCCCAGCGTCACGAGCGTCTTGCCCGACCCCGAACGCGGCGCGGCGATGATCATGCCGTTAGCCCAGTTCATTGCTTCTGAGCTCCGGGCCGTACCAGTCGAGAATCTCGCGATAGCGGTTGACCGGCCCCAACACGACCAGGGCCGGCGTCTCGAGTCCGTCGAGAGCGCCGGCCTCCGCAAGGCTCGCTTCCACCACCTTCTGTTCGGGCAGGGCGGCGTGACTGACCACCGCCAGCTGGTCGGCCGGGTCGCGCCCGGCCGCCATGAGCCGTGCGGCGATCGCCCCAAGATGCTTGACCGCCATGAACATGACGATCACCGGGGCGGCAGTCGCCACGGCCCGCCAATCCACCGCCTGCGGCAGCTCGCCCGTCTCGT
>DASZSH010000146.1:0-4594 GCA_035548755.1 Devosia sp. | reverse complement strand
ATGTTTCTTCCCAGGCCGCGATGGTCGAACTGGAGTTCCGCCACCCCGAGGGCTGGCTGGTCGACGCATTCAGTTGGCCCGTTCCGGGACGGGCCGCCGATGTGCGCGCCGCCGTGCGGGCGAAATCCCATCCGGCTGAGGTCGCGCTGACTGGCGATGGCGAGCTTGCTGCCAGCGGTTCCGAGACCTGGCTCAAATCGTGGCCCCGGCTTCACGTGCTCGACGCCAACCGTCCGCTGGATCGGCTGCCCTTGCCTCAGGTGGACTGTCTGCGCGCCAAGGCGAGGCCCGACGGCATCGTAACGGTCCCCCTGGTGGGCGAGGGATGGGAGGGATGGCTGTCGGCGGGCGCGGCCGGGACCGAGACAGTCTTTTCGTACGAGTGCATTTATCAGGGGCCGGAGAGCTTCGACGCGCATGAGATCGGGCTGGCGTTCGATCTCCCGCGCACGCTCTCCGATCTATGGTGGCATCGCATCGCGGATTGGACGGCGTATCCGGCCGGACATATCGGGCGGCCGCGCGGCTATGCCAGGTCTGCCCCGGCCCCGGCTAACCCGCTTCATCCGGCGGGGCGCTGGGAGGACGACACGACCGAGGCGGGCACCAACGACTATCGGAGCGCCAAGCGGGCGATCTTGGCGGCAGGGGTCACCGATGGCGCCGCGAGCGTCAGCGTGCTGTCGGACGGTGTTCAGCACATTCGCGCCAGCCTGGTGAATGGGGCGCCGCGCCTGCACGTGCTTGACTGGTATGGCGGCGTGCCATTCCGGCTGGATACCGATCACATCTGGACCTCGAATTTCGGCACCGGCCATCGCATCGCGCGCGGGACGAAGCTTCAGGGAAAAGTGGTGATGACCTGGGGCAGCCTGCCGCCGGAGGCGCGCGATCAGGACCGCGCGCCTCAATCGGAGGATATTTCGGCATGAGCGCGGCGGACGCCAGCATGCCGCCGGGCCGCCCGCGCCGATGGGTTTGGCGTCCGCGACGGCTGACCCGCGAGGAATGGCGCAATCTGCGCATCGGGCTTGCCTTCATTTCTCCGTGGCTGATCGGGTTCCTGGGGTTCACGCTCTATCCGATGCTGGCATCGCTCTATTACAGCTTCACCGATTTCAAGATCCTCGACACGCCGCGCTGGGTGGGCCTGGCCAACTATGTGCAGATGTTCAAGGACCCCCTGTTCTGGAAGTCGCTCACCAACACGCTCTATCTCACTGTGGTCGGCACGCCCCTGGCGGTGGTGGTCGCGCTGGGCATTGCGCTTCTGCTCAACACAAAGGGCATCCGCGGGATCGGAGTGTTCCGCACGATCTTCTTCCTGCCCGTGATCTTCCCCGTGGTTGCCGCGTCGATCCTGTGGCTGTGGCTGCTCAATCCGCCCTACGGCCTGGTGAACCAGCTCCTGGGCATGGTCGGCATCCACGGCCCCGGCTGGTTCTACGATGCCGGGTGGGCCAAGAACGGCATCATCCTGATGACCGTCTGGGCGGCGGGCGATGTGGTCATCATCTATCTCGGCGCCCTGCAGGGGGTTCCGCGATCGCTCTATGAAGCGGCCGAGATCGACGGGGCGGGGCCCTGGGTGCGGTTCTGGAACGTCACTGTGCCGATGATCAGCCCGGCCATCCTGTTCAACCTCATCACGCAGGGTATCGCGGCGTTCCAGTCGTTCACCCAGGCCTATGTGGTCAGCGCGGGCACGAGCAACAGCGGCAGCGCGGCGGCGATCGGGGGCACGCAGAACTCGCTGCTGTTCTACGGCCTCAATCTCTACAACAACGCCTTCCGCTACTTCCACATGGGATACGCCTCGGCTCTGGCGTGGTTCCTGCTGATTCTGGTCCTGATCGCGACCTTCGGGCTGTTCCGCATCTCGCGCGGCCGCGTGTACTACGAGGGCGAGGAATGACCACCACGTCGCTGCGATCGGAGTCCGCGGCCAGGCTGGATGCCGGTGTCGGCCGGCGCAACCGCGGGATCGGGCGCACCCTGTCGATGCTCGGGCTGATCGTGCTGTCGGTCATCTACCTCACGCCCTTCGTGTGGATGGTGAGCACGTCGCTCAAGACGGCGGTGCAGGCGGTCGCGGCGCCGCCGGTGCTGATCCCCAACCCCATCATCTGGGTGAACTATCCCGATGCCTTCCTGCGCATGAACTATCCGCGGGCATTGCTCAACACGCTGGTCTATGCGGTGCCCTGCGTCATCGGCACGCTGCTGTCGTGCAGCCTTGTCGCCTACGGCTTTGCCATCATCAAGTGGCCGGGGCGGAACTTGGTGTTCGTGCTGGTGCTGGCCACCATGATGCTGCCCGGACAGGTGACGCTCATCCCGCTCTATGTGATCTTCGCCAAGCTGGGCTGGACCAACAGCTATCTGCCGCTCATCCTGCCCTGCTTCTTTTCGAGCTATGTCGGCTCGTGGTCCGGGGCCTTCTTCATCTTCCTGCTGCGCCAGTTCTTCCTGGGCATACCCCGGGACCTGGTGGACGCGGCGCGGGTGGATGGCGCAAGCGAGCTCAGAATCCTGTTCCAGATCGTCATGCCGCTGTCGATGCCGGCGATGATCACGGTGTGCCTGCTCACCTTCATCGACAAGTGGAACGACTTCTACAACCCGCTGATCTACATCCAGGACCAGACGCTGTTCCCGCTGGCGCGGGCGGCGCAGGTGTTCCAGGCCTCGCACAAGCTCGACTGGGCGCAGTCGATGTCGGCCGCCGTGCTGGTCTCGCTTCCGCTCGTCATTCTCTACTTCTTCGCCCAGCGCAAATTCATCGAAGGGATCACGCTCACTGGACAGAAGGGCTGAGCCGTCGTCCGCCACGGGGCGGATGGCCGGTCCGGCCGCAACAACCAAATCAACAGGAGGACGTCACTATGCGTAGTCTCAAGACGATGGCCATGGCGGGCGCGCTGCTCGCCTTCGGCGCCATCGGCATGGCTGCCCCGGCGGCAGCCGATACCGTCAACCTCACCCTGCGCCATTGCTGGGGCGGGGACGCCGAGATGGCCGCGATGCAGAAGGTCGTCGACAAGTGGAACGCCGCCAATCCCGATATCCAGGTGAAGTCGATCGGCGGCTCCATCGGCGCCGAGGAAATCACGGCTGATGCCGCCGGCGGAAACCCGCCCGATATGGTGATCATGTGCGATAACTCCGCCGTCGCCGGCTTCGCCCATGACGGCGTCATCGCGCCGCTCGACGATCTGCTCAAGGCGGTCGGCGCCGACATTAGCGACATCATTCCCTCGTCGCTGGCCTGGACCAGGTACCAGGGCAAGCAATACGGCCTGCCCTTCGGCCAGGACACCTATGCGCTCTACTACGATACGGATGCCTTCAAGGAAGCCGGCATCGCCAATCCGCCCAAGACGATGGATGAGCTGTGGGACGATGCGGCCAAGCTGACCAAGTGGAATGCCGACGGCACCCTGGCGCGCGCCGGTTTCATCCCGAACGACCCCTACAAGAACACCGAGCAGACCTCGGCCTATTTCGATTGCCAGTTCTACGACGAGGCCAGCAAGAAGGTGACGGTCAATTCGCAGGCCTGCGTGGATTGGCTCAACTGGTTCAAGAAATGGTACGACACCTATAACAAGAACAACGCCATGGTGAACGTGATCGCCTCGCGCACCGGCGGCGATGCGGGCCTGCTCATCAGCGGCCAGCAGGCCATGGGCATCTACGGCGAATGGAATACCGGCGGCGCCTATCTGCCGGTGGTGGCGCCCAATCTTCACTACGCCACCGCGCCGATCCCGTCGCAGGACCCGGCCATGTACGGGGCCGCGTTCATGAACGGCAACGCCTTCATGATCATGGCGGGCAGCAAGCACCAGCAGGAGGCCATGAAGTTCGGCATGTACCTGATGACCGACGATGCCTCCAAGGTGATGATCCTGCAGAACTCGAGCGTGCCGCAGCTCAAGTCGCTGCTCACCGATCCGCAGCTCACCTCGATTCCGCACTTCCAGGCCTTCCTCGATATTGCGGCGCATCCCAAGTCGTGGACCACGCCGATGATCTCGGCCTATGCGGAACTGATCGACGGGCTCAACAACGCGCTCGACGCCGTGCTGACCGGCGGCGCCGATCCCAAGCAGCAGCTCGACGATCTGGCCGCGTCCGTTCAGGCCAAGCTCGACGCCAACGGCGGCTGAGCCGCGACAGTCTCCGGCGGAGGCGGGCCAGCTCGCCCCCGCCGCTCCTCCCTCCACTCAACTTCCGGCCCGCAGTGCGGGCCGGTTTTTCATCGACCGGAAATTGGCATGAGCATTGTCACTCCCATGGCGCGTCACGTGCCCAGCAGGAACACCGTTCCGTGGGAGCGCCCCGCGCCATCCGAAAGAGCCTTCAGCAGTCCCGCCATCGAGGCGCGCATCAAGGCCGCGGCCGCGCGGATTGCCGATCCGCAGTTGCGCCGCCTGTTCGAAAACGCCCTGCCCAACACGCTCGATACGACGATCATTGCGTCGGGTACCGACGAGCGACCCGACACATTCGTGCTGACCGGCGACATCCATGCCATGTGGCTGCGCGATTCCACCGCGCAGGTGTGGCCGTATCTGTCTTCGGTCGCCGA
>DASZSH010000145.1:0-4866 GCA_035548755.1 Devosia sp. | reverse complement strand
AGTGGCGGAGAGGGAGGGATTCGAACCCCCGGTGGAGTTGCCCCCACGCCGCATTTCGAGTGCGGTGCATTCGACCACTCTGCCACCTCTCCGCGAGATGGGGCGACCCAGAGGGAGGCCCGGCCGACGAGGGCGGCTTATGGCATTTATGAATGCACCGGGCAACATGCGATTTGGGCCGGCTGGGTGCCGCGCCCAAGGGCTGCATGCTAGTGGTTGGGGATGATCCCCTTGTTCGTCTACGGCACCCTGCGCGATCCCGACCTTTTGAGCGGGGTCTTGGCGCGGCCGCTGCGCGGCGAGGCGATGCTGCCGGCGGTCGCGCCGGGATTTGCCGCAGTGCACTACCCTGGCCGCATCTATCCGGCGCTGGTGCGCAAGCCCGGCGGGGCGGCCGCGGGCCTGGTGCTTACCGATCTTACCGCCTTCGAGCGGGACCTGCTCGATGCCTTCGAGGGCGAAGAATACCGGCCCGCGCCCATCCCGGTGATGATCGGGGAGGAACTGCACGAGGCGGCGGCCTACCTGCCGACCGTGGCGGTGGGCGCGGAGGCCCCGCCATGGGAGCTTGAGGCATGGCAGCGGCTGCACAAGCCGCGCGTTCTGGGCGCAGAGACGGCGGGAGCCGCAGAAATCCGGTTGAAGCTCATTGCCATCCGGCCCAACTAGGGCCAGGGCCATTCACACGGCTGCGTGATCGCAGGATTGGGAAACGGCCCCGGGGCATTCACGTTGTTGCAAGGCCAAACCATGGGAGGAAGCATGTTCACCCGCCGCACCGTTCTTTTCGGCATGGCCGCCATGCCGGTCGTCCTCGGCACCGCCCGGGCGGTCGCCGCGATCCCCACCGCCGACACTCTTACGACGTCGGCCGGAGACGTCACCATCCAGCCGCTCAACCACGCAACGCTGGTCTTGAGCCAGGGAGCCCACGTTCTTTATATCGATCCGGCCAAAGTCGATTTCGCGGGACAAAAGCCCGCAACGGCCATCCTCATCACTCACGAGCATGGCGACCATTTCGACCCCGACAATCTGAGCAGGATCGCCGGTTCGGCCGCGATCGTCGCGCCGCAATCGGTTGCCGACAAGATTCCAGCGGCGCTCAAGGGGCAGGTGACGGCGATGAAGAACGGGGACAACGGCACGGTGGATGGGCTGCCCATCAGCGCCGTCGCCGCCTACAACACCACGCCCGAGCGCCAGCAGTACCATCCCAAGGGGCGCGACAACGGCTACGTGCTGACCTTTGGCGACAAGAAGATCTACGTCGCCGGCGACACCGAGCCCACCCCCGAAATGGAGGCGCTCAGCGGGATCGATGTCGCCTTCCTGCCCATGAACCTGCCCTACACCATGACGCCCGAGCAGGCGGCGGAGGGGGTCAAGGCCTTCAGGCCGAAAGTGGTCTATCCCTATCATTACCGGGGGACGGACACGCAGAAGTTCGCCGAGCTCGTGAGCGATACGGCCGAGGTGCGTTTGCGCGACTGGTACGCGGCCGGCTGACGGTTCGGACTTTGCGATACTCCGAGCCTTGACTCGTCAGGGCTTTGGGACCATAAGCCGCGACCGAACGCGCGCTCCGGGAGACCGGGGCGTGTTTGGTTTTGCCTCAAACCGCAGCTCGAGGCGGGGACCGGTTCCCCGAAAGTCCATGAACTCGGTCATGGCGCCACAGAGCGCGATCATGGAAAGGCCGGCCGGCGCGCCGGAGCATAGATGACGTTCGCAGTGATCAAGACCGGCGGCAAGCAATACAAGGTCGCCGCCAACGACCTCGTGAAGATCGAAAAGCTCAATGCCGAGCCGGGCGACGTGGTGACGTTCGACCAGGTGCTGATGGTGGGCAATGGCGATGAGATCACGGTCGGGGCGCCGCTGGTGGCCGGAGCGACCGTTGCCGGACATCTGATCGGCAACAAGAAGTCGCGCACCGTCATCATCCAGAAGAAGCACCGCCGGCAGCATTTCGATCGCCGCAACGGGCACCGGCAGGTGCTCGCGACGGTCCGGATCGGGGAAATCCTGCTGGGCGGCGCCAAGACGAGCCTCAGCGCCGACGAGAAGATCAAGGCGCGGCACGCCGCGCTGGCAGGGACGGCCGCCGCGGTGGCCGAGGCGCCGGCCGGCAAGCCCAAGGCGCCGCGCACGGCCCGCGCGGCCGCACCGAAGGCGGCCCCGAAGGCAGAAGTCCAGGCCGACGAGGTCGAGGCTGCTGCGCCCAAGAAGGCCCCGGCCAAGAAGGCGCCCGCGAAGAAGGCAGCGGCCAAGAAGGCCGAGACGCCGGCCGCCGAGAAGAAGCCCGCCGCCAAGAAGGCGCCGGCCAAGAAGGCCCCCAAGGCCGACAAGGAATAAGGAGACAGCGCCATGGCACACAAGAAAGCAGGCGGCTCATCCCGCAACGGCCGCGATACCGCGGGCCGTCGTCTCGGCGTCAAGAAGTTCGGCGGCGAAGCTGTGCTCGCCGGCAACATCATCGTGCGCCAGCGCGGCACGCAATGGCATCCCGGCTCGGGCGTCGGAATGGGCGTCGACCACACGATCTTTGCCACGGTCGACGGCACCGTCTCCTTCAAAACCCGAGCCAACAAGCGATCCACCGTGTCGGTACTTCCGCACATGGACGCCGCTGAATAACCCGGTAGGACCAAAAACCCCTGCCGGAGACGAGCTCCCCGGCAAGGCATCACCGCCAAGCGAAGTTTCAGAAAAGGGGAGCCGGATCCGGTTCCCCTTTTCGCTTTGAGGGCAGTGAAAATGCGGTTGTATCTTTCGTCGGAACGGCTGGGCGAGCGGGCGGGCGCGCTGCTGGGCATGCTCAAAGGTCCCAAGGTCGCGGTGATCGCCAACGGCTACGATCACTGCGCGAGCGGCCTGCGTGAGCGCTACCGTGCCGAGGTCTACGACCCGCTCGCCGAGTTCCGCAGCCTCGGCCTCGAGGCGCACGAACTCGACCTTCGTGCGTATTTTGGCGACCCCGCCGGGCTGCGCCAGCGGCTTTCTGCGCACGACCTGGTCTGGGTGATGGGCGGCAACAGCTTCATCCTCAGGCGGGCGATGCGGCAATCGGGCTTCGACATCCTCATCCGCGAGCTCGTCGATGCCGATGCGATCGCCTATGGCGGATATGCTGCGGGCGCCATCGTCGCCGGGCCGAGCCTCAAGGGCCTCGAGCTCATGGACGACCCCTGGGAGCTGCCAGACGGCTACGACGCGCCGCTGATCTGGAGCGGTCTGGGCCTGACGCCCTTCGTGGTCGTGCCCCACTATCGCTCGCTCCACCCCGAGTCGGCGTCGGCCGAGAAAGTGGTGTCCTACATGCGGGCCCGGCGAACCCGGTTCAGGGCGATCTCCGATGGCGAAGTGATCGTGAGCGTGGGCAATCCTGAGAGGATGGCGTCATGAAGAAGGCGAAGGCAGACATCATCGAGGCAGAGCGGCCGGTTTACCACCAGGGCGGGACCGATCGGGACATCGCCCGGCTGGCCGAGGCCACGCACAGGCTGACCATGCGCCGCGTGCGCGACATGCTGCCGGGAAAGATCGAGACCCGGCGGCTCGTTCTGCGCGCGCCGATCCGCGGCGACGTTCCCGATCTGGTGCGGCTTGCCGACAACAGGAACGTATCGAGCAAGCTTGCCCGCATGCCGAGCCCCTACACGCGGGCCGATGCCATCGGATTCATCGAGATTTTCGCGCAGCGCGCCGACGAGCGGCCCTATGCGATAACGCTCGATGGACACCTTATCGGCGTTATTGGATTCACGTTCCAGGAAAACGTGCCTCCGGAGCTGGGCTACTGGCTCGGCGAGCCATATTGGGGTCAGGGCTACATGACCGAGGCGGGGCGGGCGTTGATCGAGGCGGCGCACCGCACGCGGCAGTACGACCGCATCGTCGCCAAAGCGCTCGCCGGCAACGCGGCCTCCCTGCACGTTCTGGACAAGCTCGGCTTTGTGCGTTTGGGCAGAAGGTCGCGCAAGGCCAGCTCCGGAGGCAGTGAAGTCGTCACGCTCGAGCTGATGAGACCGCGATGGATGTAGAGATCCGAACGCCTCGCCTGCTGCTCCGGCCGCAACGCGAGGCGGACATTCCGGCGATCATGGCGGGGCTCAACGACTGGCAGGTCGCACGCTGGCTTACGGCAGTGCCCTACCCCTACAGTCGGGCCGACGCCGAGGAGTGGATCGGCCGGCAGACGCCTCCGGTTCCGGGCCAGGCGCATTTTGCCATTGATCTGCAGGGCGCCGGACTCATCGGCGTCGCCACGCTCGACAGCGAGCTGGGCTACTGGCTGGCTTCGTCTGAGCATGGACGCGGCTACATGACGGAAGCCTGCACGGCATTGCTGGAATGGCATTTCGCGTCGCTGCCCGATAGTGTCGTCCCGTCGGGCTATCATGCCGGAAATGCCGCGTCGGCGGCAGTGCAGCGCAAACTCGGCTTTGTCGAGTCGGGGGCTCGCGACATGCGTTTCGTCCGCTCGCAGGGGCGAGAGGTCGAGCACGTCAATACCAGCCTTACGCGGGAGCAGTTCGAAGCCTCGGCGGCCAGGCGTGGGAGGATGTGATGGAGGTCACGCTCGCAACGCGCCGGCTGGTGCTGCGACAGCCGCGCCCCGACGATGCCAGGGCGATGGCGACCTATCTCAACAATTTCCGCGTCGCGGGGTGCCTGTCGCGCGTGCCCTACCCCTATCGCGAGGCCGATGCGGTCGGCTGGCTCAAGGCTCGGCGCCCCGACAGCCCGCCGGGCGAAACCGGCTTCATGCTCGATCTGCCCGGCTCGGGTGCGATCGGACATGCGGGCTTTCACCCCGACTCCCGGGGGACGGTGGTGGGCTACTGGCTGGGCGAGCCGTTC
>DASZSH010000144.1:0-4084 GCA_035548755.1 Devosia sp. | reverse complement strand
CATGGCGCCCGGGCGCGAAGGATCAGGCAGGTAAAAGGCCGAGGAATCCGCGCGCGCCTCGACGCCGCTGCCGAAATCGCCTTCCGTGATCGTGAGCGCGGGCATGGCCGACGCCTCCTCGGGCACGCGCCCAAGGTGATAACGCGAGTCTGGGCATAAGCGAAGCAGGCACGCGATCTATCGCGGCTCAGACCGAAGCCGGATGAATGGCGAAATTGACGAACTGATCCTCGGCCGCCTTGAGGTGCGCTGCGATCCCTGCGTAGCGCGGATCGGCTGTCGGTATCAGGCCGAGGGCCGCTTCCTGCGGTCCATCGCCGGGCGCGATGCGTTCAACGACGACGGCCGACACAGCCGGCTTCCAGTAGAGCTTCTCATCGGACTGGGTGAGGACGACGCCGTACATGCGCGTATCCGGGAAGCGCATGCGGTGGAGCGTGACCAGACGGACCGCGCCCTTGGTCACCGTGACCAGATGGACGAGCCCGATCATGGGGCTCATGTGGACGATGCCCGCCTGCGAATGATCGACCGGCGTTCCCGCGGCGCCGACGAAGCGGTTCTTGTGCTGGAAGGCGAGCGCGTTGCCGACATCGGACCAGAAGATCGACATCAGCGTGCACACGCAGTTCATGTGGCGGTCGAAACTGCGGCGATAGAAGTAATAGTCGCCGACGTACTCCTTCACCGTCTCGAAGTGATAGGCGCCGTACTCCTCGCCGGCGATGCGCGTCTCGACCTTCTGCTCGAAGAAGGATTCGTAGTCGAGGCCGAGGAACTGGCAGGTGTCGATCAGTGTCTGCGGGTGGACGCTCTGCCCGTTGATCATCTTGCGAACAGTCTTGGCGTCGTAGCCGATGCTGGCCGCAAGGCTGAGTTGCGTGACGCCTTTGACCAGGACCGCGCGATTGATGGCGGCCGTGATTTTCACCACCACCTCTGCAGGAATCGCGGCCAAAGTTCCCCCAAACTTCCCGATAGTTCCCCTACCTCTCGTTGTATTCCCCACAACCTCCCGCCGCAACATGGTTAACGGAAGGTTGCTTCTCTCTGGGGAAATCGCACGCCGTTTGCGTCCTTGAAGGTGGTTCGATCCCGCTCGCAGCGTTTGGCACAACGGCAGCGTCGCTGATGCAGCGACCCGACCGAAAGTCGGAGGCCAACCGGTGAACCAAGGGCGATACCAGCGCCCCGTCATCGACCAAACACTGTGAAAGGAACTGCCATGAACACTCTCAAGCTCAGCCTCGCCGCCGCCGCCTTCAGCGCCATCGCGGCAATTGCCCCCGCCCACGCCGGCGGCGTGTGCGATCTCTTCGGCGGCAGCGTCGGCGATGCCTGCCACTCGGTTTCCCACGTCGTCACGCCGGCCCTGCAGGACGCGGTGGTCGGCGCGGGAACGGCGGCCGGCACGGTGGTCGGCGGGATGGTGGGCCAGCCGGAGATCGGCGGCCTCGTCGGCGGCGCGGCAGGCGGCCTCGTCAACGACACGTTTGCCGGCGGCGGCCTGCAGACCATGTTCAACAGCGGCGGATCTTCGGCTCCCGCCCCGGCTCCGATCCAGCGTCCGGCCCCCGTCCCCGGGCAGATCCCGCAGTTCGGCCAGCCGGTCGGATTTCCCGGTCCGGCGATGGCCCAGAACTTCCCGCCGCTGGGCAACGTCTGCCTGACCCCGGTCGGGCCGGCCTTCGGACCGCCCGCTCCGCTCGGCATGCCCTGCATGGCAATGACGCCGATGGGCCCGGCGCAGGGGTTCATCACGCGCTAGCACCATGAAGCCGGGCGGGGATAGAGCCTCCCCGCCCGCACAGAGACAGCGAAGGGAGAGGCGGCGACGCCCCTCCCTTTGCCGGTTTGGCCGGGGTCCGCTGCCGCATGTCCAGGCGCGCGACGCTAAAGGGCAGCAGGCGGCCTCACAGTCCGCTGGTAGCCCCGGCCAGACTTTCCTCTCTTCTCCTGCAACGTCATCCGAGAGTTGCAACCAGCACCGATTTCGCGTGAGGTTGACCTCGGGCTTGGGAGGGGGACGTGCAGTTCATCGATGAAGTCTGGATTCTGCTCGGCGAGAAGTCCGAGCAATGGGTTGCGTACCTATTCGTGGCGGTCGCCGGCATCCTGGCGTGGATCATCTTCCGCCTGGTGGTGCGATGGGGACAGCAGGTCCTTTGCTTCCTGCGCAGCCGCCAGCGGACGTTGAAGGCCATCGGCCGCGAGGTCAGCCGCGACGGAAATCGAGAAGGCAATGGCGTCTGGCTCACCAAGCCGATCCATCAGCCCGACGACTACGAGACCCGCATCGGGGCGCTGCGCGTACTTGCCATCGCCAACCTGAAGGGCGGTGTCGGCAAGACGACGCTGACGGCGAATCTGGGTGCCTATTTCGCCCGCGACCGCGGGCTGCGCGTGCTGCTCGTCGATCTCGACTTCCAAGGGTCGCTTTCCTCGATGGCCTTTCCGGACGGCGGATGGATTCCGCAGCAACGGCAGAGCTCGATCGCGACGCGCGTGATCAGCAACGATCTTTCGCCGGACCTGCTGCCCGAGTTGGCGCACACCGTCGATCTCGGCAATGGCGCCAACCGCACCGGCAAGCTGGAGGTGGTGACCGCCTATTACGACCTCGCCCAAGCCGACAATCGCATCATGGTGGAGTGGCTGCTGAAATGCCGGCCGCGCGTATCAAAGGGCATTCGTCAGGCGGTCGCAGACGTCATCCTCGGCAAGGCCTTCCGCACCGACGATGTGCGCTACACGCTCGCGGAGATGCTTCACTCCAAGCCGGTGCGCAACGCCTACGATCTCGTCATCATCGATTGCCCGCCCCGCCTGACGACATCCGAGATTCAGGCGTTCTGCGCTGCCAGCCACTTGCTTATCCCGACGATCATGGACCGCCCGTCGGCCGAGGCGGTGGTGTCGCTGTGCCGCCAGGTCGAGACGCTGAAGCAGGCGGGAATTTGCCCGCACCTGAAGTACGTCGGCGTCGTCGGGACGATGTGGCAAGAGGGCCGTCTCGCCAACGGGCCGGCCGTCCAGCAGATCACGGACGCCTTGCACAGCGCCGCCCCGGCAGTCTCCGTGCTGGACGAGCAGACTTTCGTGCGCCGGGCGACCGCACTTGTTAACGACGCCGACACGGGCATCGCCTATATTGTCATGAACGCCGTCAACGGCTTCGCCGTGCGCCAGGCGATCGAGGCGTTGGCCAACGAAGTGGCGGCACGGATGGGCCTCGCGATGCTGCCCAACTACCGCAACCCCGGACGCTAGGAGCACGGGATGAAAAGCGCAGAGCTCGCCGCGATGCTGAGGGCAATTCCCGCGCGCTGGGTCGTGGCCGGGACCAACGACCTTGCCGCGGCGCTGGAGCAAAGCCCGTCCGCGACAGTCTCGGCGGCCACCAGGCGCCTCGCAGTGGATGGCAGCGCATCGTTCTGGATGCATCGCACCGACGTCGCCGCGGCGCTTATCGCGTTGCGCCCGCTTCTCGCCACGGTCGCCAAGGCCACGCTGGTCAAGGACGTCGACGCGCTGCTCGCGATGCTCGAGCGTGGCCCGGGCGGCGCCGTCGCCCCCACCCGTCGCGCACGGTCGGCAGGCAAGGCGACCGGTGATCCGGAGGTGGTCGGTTCGTACACCCGCGAGCTTGCGGCAACCCTGGGCGACGAGCGCCGCTTCGCCGAGGTCTTCGACCGCCTGAAGGCGGATCCCTCGCTCTCCACATCCGATTTCCGCGCCGTAGCAAGGGAATTTGCGAAGGCCAGCCCCCGTTCGAAAGCCGACGCGCTGAAGAAGATATGGGCACGCCAGCAGTCGCTGCTTGGCTTTGAGGCCAAGGCACGCGCCACCGACGGCCGTTCCGCCGCCTGACGGCGGGGGTTCCGCGCCGGGCGGCTTTACCCTATAAGCCGCGCCTAGCCTGAAACGCGCGATTCCGATTGCCTCCCGACGGGAACCAAGCCCGCGCCGGGGCTCACGTTTCGCCCCTGCCCCGAGTATCCCTGAGGCCCATGCCGAAGCGCACCGACATCGACGCGATCCTGATCATCGGCGCCGGGCCGATCGTCATCGGCCAGGCCTGCGA
>DASZSH010000143.1:0-11598 GCA_035548755.1 Devosia sp. | reverse complement strand
CCTGGCCGCGGCGATATGCCGAGCAGGGCCCGGACGCGCGCGGTACCCGGGGCAATGGAGATATCGAGTTCGACCTTGCCGATCGTGTAGGGCGTCGGCGCATAGTCCTTGAGGAAAATCGTCTGTTCGCCGTCAGTGAGCATTGCCGTTCCGCTGAACTCTTCATCTGTGTGGCTCGCGGGTGACAGACGAGCCGCCGAATCTTCTTATATTCTGAAGGGCTGGCTCGATCCGCCGCCTTCCTTTGCGCCAATTGCGGCGGCATTGGGAAGCGGCGGGCCGGCGCCGGTGCGCAAGAAGCCTGCGGCTCTCGTCCGCGTCAAGGTTTCGCGTTCAATTCAATCGTCGAGTGTCCTTCATGCTGCGCTGGTTCGAACGCCGCCTCGATCCCTATCCGTCCGGCGAACCGGAGCAGCCGCCGCGCGGCCTGCTGGCGTTCTGTCTGTATTTCTCGCGCGGCGCCAAGAAGTGGCTCGTCTTCATGGCCGTGAGCTCAGCGCTCGTGGCCGCCTTCGAAATCACCACTTTCGGCTTTGTGGGGAACCTGGTCGATTGGCTGGGCGCCGCCGACCGGTCGACCTTCCTCAGCCTAGAGGGCGGCAAGCTGCTCGTGATGGGCGCCTTCGTGCTGCTGCTCGTGCCGCTGGTGCAGCTCTTCAGCTCGCAGGTGATTCACCAGACATTGCTCGGCAACTTCCCGCACCGCATCCGCTGGATGGCCCATCGCTACCTCATCCGGCAGTCGATGAGCTACTTTCAGGATGAGTTCGCCGGCCGGATCGCCACCAAGCTGATGCAAACGGCGCTCGCCGTGCGCGAGGTGGTGATGAAGATCCTCGATCTCATCGTCTATCTCGTGGTCTACTTCTCCGGGGCGATTGTTCTGGTGGCCATGAGCGACTGGCGGCTGGCGCTTCCCTTCGTGGCCTGGCTCGGCGTCTATGTTTCGCTGCTCCGTTACTATATCCCGCGGCTGGGCAAGATCGCCGAACAGCAGGCCGATGCCCGCTCGGTGATGACGGGGCGCATCGTCGACAGCTACACCAACATCGCGACGGTCAAGCTCTTTTCGCATTCGCGGCGCGAGGAGGTGTATGCGCGCGAGGCGATGGACGGGTTCATAGACACCGTCTATCGCCAGATGCGGATGATCACTGTGCTCAACGTGACCATCACCTTCATGAATTGCCTGCTTCTGTTCTCGCTGTGCGGCCTGGGAATCTGGCTCTGGCTCGCCGGAGCGGTCACGCCCGGCGTCATCGGCGTCGCAGCCGCGCTGGTGTTGCGCATGCAGGGCATGGCGCACTGGGTGATGTGGGAGTTCTCGGCCCTGTTCGAGAACATCGGCACCGTGCGCGACGGCATCAACTCGCTATCGCTTCCCTCGGTCGTGCACGACCGCCCGGGCGCCAAGGACATTGGGCCGGTTCACGGCGACATCCGCTTCGACAACGTGACCTTCCACTACGGCAAGAAGGAAGGCGTGATCGAAGGGCTCAGCCTGCATATCCGGCCGGGCGAGAAGGTCGGGCTCGTCGGCCGCTCCGGCGCCGGAAAATCGACCATCGTCAACCTGCTGCTGCGCTTTTACGACCGCGAGGCCGGCCGCATCCTGATCGATGGCACCGACATCGCCAGCGTCACCCAGGATTCGCTGCGCGCCAACATCGGGGTGGTGACGCAGGATACGTCGCTCCTGCACCGTTCGGTGCGCGAGAACATCGCCTATGGCCGGCCCGACGCGACCGAGGAGGAGATCGTCGCGGCGGCCAAGCTCGCCGAAGCGCACGACTTCATCGAGACCCTGGTCGACCCAAAGGGCCGCCGCGGCTACGATGCGCATGTGGGCGAGCGCGGCGTGAAGCTGAGCGGCGGGCAGCGACAGCGCGTCGCCATCGCCCGCGTGCTGCTCAAGAACGCGCCCATCCTCGTGCTCGACGAGGCGACCTCTGCGCTCGACAGCGAGGTCGAGGCGGCAATCCAGGGCCAGCTGCAACTGCTCATGCGCAACAAGACGGTGATCGCCATCGCGCACCGCCTTTCGACGATCGCAGCGCTCGACCGTCTGGTGGTCATCGAGCAAGGCCGCATCGTCGAACAGGGCTCGCATGCCGAGCTGCTCGCGCTCGATGGCATCTATGCCAGGCTCTGGCAGCGCCAGTCGGGCGGCTTCATCGACGCCGACGCGGTCGAGGACGCGGCGGAATGAATTGCATCATCGAACGGAGGAGTACCCCAATGATCAGCTTCAACAGGATCGCCAATCCCGGCCATCTCAAGGCGCCACGCAGCCGTCACGCCGCCAAGCGAAAACCATTCACCAGAACCCGAAGCTGATCGCATATCGCCGGGTTCTCAGACCATGAGAACCAAATGTTCAACGCCATCGTCGCCTGGTTCGACGCGCGCTATTCGCCTGTCGCGCTCGCGGGCAATCCGCACCCACCGATGGGCTTGCGGAAGTTCGTCCTTTATTTTGTCAACCAGTTCCGCACCGCCTTCCTGATCCGCATGGTGCTGGTGGCCGTGGGCTCGGTCGCCGACGCCATGATGCCGATCTTCGTGGGCATGGTGGTCGGCTTTCTGGCCACCACCAGGCCGGGCGAGATGTTTTCGGCCCACTGGCAGGCGCTGCTGGCCATGGTGGTCGTGATCGTCTTTATCCGGCCGGTCGCGTTCATGCTCGACACGCTGACGCGCAACCACGCCATCGTCCCCAATCTCGTGGACCTCGCGCGCTGGCAAAGCCACTGGCACGTGATCCGGCAGAGCTGGTCGTTCTTCCAGAACGATTTTGCCGGCCGGATCGCCAACAAGGTGATCCAGGTCGGCGATGCCATCGAGACCGGCGTCAACCTTGCCATCGACGCCGCCTGGTATGCCGTCGTGTTCGTCGCTGTCGCAATCGTCGCGATGGCGCGGCTCGACTGGGTTCTGCTGGTGCCGGTCGCGATCTGGCTCATCCTCTACGGCATCCTGTTCGCCATCGTCATGCCGAAGATCGCGCGGCACTCGGAGGAGCTCTCTGAGACGCGTTCGGTCATGACCGGGCGCATGGTGGACAGCTACACCAACATCCAGACGCTCAAGACCTTCTCGACCGGGAGCCATGAGGACGACTATGTCGCCCAGTCGGTCGTCGAACACGCCGTGTCGTTCCGCAAGCTCATGCGCGTGTTCACCTACATGTGGTCCACGCTGTTCATGTTGAACGCGGCGCTGGTGATTTCGATCACCTGGCTCTCGCTTGCCGGCTGGAACGCGGGCACGCTGACCGCGGCGGCGGTCGCAACCGCGGTGCCCTTCGCGCTCCAGATCATGAACATGTCCGGCTGGATCCTCGATGTCGGCTCCAACATCTTCCGTCAGATCGGCACCGTGCGCGACTCGATGGAGACCATCGCCCAGCCGATCACGCTGCTCGATAGGCCGGGCGCCGCCGAGCTCAAGGTCGACAAGGGCGAGATCGTCTTCGAGGACGTGACCTTCAACTACTGGCGCGGCGACAAAGGCACGGTCATCGAGCACTTCAACCTGCGCATTGCGCCCGGCGAGAAAGTGGGGCTTGTGGGCCGCTCCGGCGCCGGCAAATCCACGCTGGTCAACCTGGCGCTGCGTCTGTTCGATGTGGAATCCGGTTCGATCCGCATCGATGGGCAGGATATCAAGCAGGTGACGCAGGAAAGCCTGCGCGCCGCCATCGGCCTTGTGAGTCAGGATACCTCTCTGCTGCACCGCTCGGTGCGGGAGAATATCAAGTACGGCCGCCAGGAAGCGAGCGATGCCATGATGACGGCGGCGGCCGAGCAGGCCAAGGTCGCCGAGGTGGTGGCGAGCCTGGTCGACCCCAGGGGTCGAACCGGCTATGACGCGCATGTGGGCGAACGGGGCGTCAAGCTGAGCGGCGGGCAGCGGCAGCGCATCGCCATCGCGCGCGTGCTGCTCAAGGATGCCCCGATCCTGTTTCTTGACGAGGCGACGTCCGCTCTCGATTCGGAAGTCGAGGCGGCGATCCAGGAACAGCTGCAGTCGCTGATGCAGGGCAAGACGGTGATCGCCATCGCACACCGCCTGTCGACCATCGCCGCCATGGATCGGCTCGTTGTGCTCGAGGCCGGCCGGATCGTCGAAGAAGGAACGCATGCCGAGCTGCTCGCGCAGGGCGGTCACTACGCCAGGTTGTGGGAACGGCAGTCGGGCGGTTTTCTCGATCTCGACGCGCAAGAGACCGAGGCGGCGGAATAGGGCAGGGGGCGGCTGGCCGCCCCCTGAGCTTCACATGATCGGGACGATCTCGGCGACCTCGACCGTGCCGTTGGCGGCGAGCTGCGGGCAGGACTTGGCCATCTTCATGGCGTCATCGAGGCTTTTGGCCTCGACGATGCTATAGCCTGTGACGGCGTGGTCGGCGCCGTTGCTGCTGACCTTGCCGCCAGGCAGGATCGTCTTGGATCCGGCCGTAGGATTTCCTGGATCGATCATTGCCTTGCCCAGGCCGCCGATCCAGTCCATCCAGGCCTTGGTGACCTTTTCGCCTTCCGCCGGGCTCGCCGGCTGGTCGCCGCCGTGATAGGCAAACAGGAACTTCGTCATTTGTCGTCTCCCTTGCTGTAGAAGCTTGATTCAGATCACATGATCGGAATATCGAGCGGCTTGCCCGTTTCGAGCAGCGTCTTGAGCCCCGCAATGATGATCGGCCAGCCGGTCTCCACGCCGGCCTTCGACTTTTCGTAGTCGAAGTGGGTCATGGTGAATTTGCAGACCTCGCCCATCGGCTCGATCTCGTACATGACGCGTGTCGGCTCGGCGCCGGCCTCGGCCCAGGTCGCGTTGAAGCTGGTGACCAGCCGGCGCGGCGGGTCGATCTCGATCACCTCACCGCGCAGGTTTATCTCGCCCTTGGGGTCGAGATAGGAAAAGTTGCCGCCCACGCGCAGGTCGGCCTGCACCTTGCCGCCGTAGTAGTAGTGCCGGGTCATTTCCGGATTGGTCAGGGCGTCCCATAGCTTGTCGGGCGTGGTTCGGATGTAAGTCGAAAAGACGAAATCGGGTTTGTCGGCCATCGGCGATGCACTCTCCAATGCGTTCTTCAGGTTCAACGCGAAGCGGGCCAACGGCTTGGCGTAGGGCGCCATCCATCGATCCGCGACTTCCTGGATCGGAAGCGCGTTGAGGTAGTGGTACTTGAACCGCCCGTCCCGGCGGGTCACCACGAGGTTTGCCTCCTCAAGCACCCTGAGGTGCTTCATCACTCCGAACCGCGTCATCCCGAGCCCCTGTTCGAGCTCGGTAAGGGTCAGTCCGCCCCTGTCGCGCAGGGTGTCGAGCAATTGGCGCCGGGTCGGATCGCTCAGCGCCTTGAAGACGGCATCCACGGTTCCGACAATAGGTGACCAAATGGTCACGTGTCAAGCGGACTCTTTTTGTTCTCACTCTCACGAGCTCGCGCCGCGGCCGAAAGCCTCGCTTGCAAAGCCCTGGGAATCGGGTGGATTAACGCTCACATCAAATCGCCCCTCGGACCTATCGAAACCGAGGAGCAGGGAGGACCAGATGGCGAAATCTGCCGCGGCAACCGCGACCGGCGCGACCTATTCCGAACTCGATCTCGCTGGCGACTGGGGGCTGAGTTCCCCCCTCCGCAAGGTCAAGGCCCGCACCATCGCTCTACCCGGCGACGTGCACACTGCGCTTCTTTCGGCAGGCGATATCCCCGATCCCTATTTTGGCGCCAACGAGCAGACGGTGATGTGGGTCCACGCCGTGCCATGGACGATGGAACGGCGTTTCATCGCAACGCAGGAGGATATCGGCGGCTATCTCACCCTGACCCTCGAGAACGTCGACTGCATCGCAACGGTATTTCTCAATGGCGAGGAAATCGGCCGCACGCAGAATCAGTTCATCCGCTACGACATCGACGTGACTGGCAAGGTGCGCGCGGGCGCCAATACGCTGCGGCTCGAATTCGCGGTGACCAAGGACGTGGCCAAGGCGCGCGCGGAGGCCTATCCGTTTCCCATCCCCTTCACCAACAACTATCTCAGCAACGGCCTGCCGGGCGTGCACATGAACTTCGTGCGCAAGGCCGCCTGCCATGCCGGGTGGGATTGGGGCATCTGCCTCATGCCCACCGGCGTCTATGGCCGCATGGTCATCCGCCGGTCGCGCCTCGCGCGTCAGGAGAGCGTGCAGGTCGAACAGGCGCATGGACGGAACTCGGTCGAGCTGTCGATCACGACCCGCCTCTTCGCCTTCGCCGAAGGTTCGGTGGAACTCATGCATGAGATTGCCGGCCAGAAACTGAGCGACAAGGTGGCCGTCCGCCCCGGCGAGAACGTGTTCGTCCACAACATCACCGTCCGCAACCCCAAGCTCTGGTGGCCCAACGGGCACGGCGAGCAGCCGCTCTACGAGCTCTGGACCACCCTCGATGGCGAGGTGACGCGCCGGAAGATCGGATTGCGCAAGCTCGAATGGATCGTCGAACGCGATGCGATCGACCATTGCTTCAAGGTGCGCGTCAACGGCCGCGACATCACCGCCATGGGGGCCAACTGGATACCAGCGGACGCCATGCCCTCGCGCATCACGCCCGCGGTGGTGCGCGACCTGCTCGAAAGCGCCAGGGCGATCAACATGAATATGATCCGCGTCTGGGGCGGCGGACAGTACGAACCGGATTACTTCTACGAGCTGTGCGACGAGCTGGGTCTCATGGTCTGGCAGGACATGATGTTCTCGTGCATGCTCTACCCCTCCGATCGCGCGTTCCTCGACGATGTACGGGTGGAAATCACCCAGCAGGTGCGCCGGCTCAGCCACCATGCCTGCCTCGCCCTCTGGTGCGGCGACAACGAGGTGATTGGCGCGCTCACCTGGCACGAAGTCATCCGGCAGAACCGCGACCGCTATCTGGCCGGCTACACGCGTCTCAACTACATGCTGCAGACCATCGTCGAGGACGAGGACCCGTCTCGGCGCTTCTGGCCCTCCTCGCCATCGTTGGGCTATCTCGACTTCTCGGATGGCTGGCATTCCGACACGCGCGGAGACACTCACTTCTGGCAGGTCTGGCACGAAGCGGCGCCCTTCGAGCGGGCCCGCGAGGTCAATCCTCGCTTCGCCTCCGAATTCGGTTTCCAGAGCTTCACCTCCATGAATGTCATCGAGACGTTCACCAACCCCGAGGACCGCAATCCGTCCTCGCCGGTGATGGAGAGCCATCAGCGCAACACCGGCGGCAATGCACGAATCCTCGAAACGATGACGCGCTACTTCCGCTTTCCGTCGGACTTCGACCAGATGGTGTTCCTGAGCCAGGTTCAGCAGGGCCTGGCGATCAAGACAGCCATCGAATACTGGCGTTCCACCAAGCCGCGCTGCATGGGCACGCTCTACTGGCAGCTCAACGACACCTACCCCGTCGCAAGTTGGGCGAGCCTCGACTATGGCGGTCAGTGGAAGCTGCTTCACTACATGGCCCGACGCTTCTTCCTGCCGGTCAATGTCATGGCCTTGCCGGATCGGCAGACGCGTGAAGTTGTGCTCAAGGCCGTCAACGATACCGGCGCTAGGTGCGAAATCAGTCTCGAGGCGCAGGCTGTGGACGTTGCCGGCAAAGCGCGCGTCGTCTTCACCGGCGTTGGCACTGTGCCGCCTGACCGCTCGGTCGAACTCGCCCGCCTCGCGCTCGACGATTTGAGGCCGGGCGAATTCCTGCTCTTTGCCTGGCGCGACAGGTCGGGAACGCTGATGGGGGAAAATGACTTCTTTCCGCAGCCCTACAAGGCCTACGACCTGCCGCAGGCAAGGGTAGGGGCCAGATGGGAGCCATCGGATGGAGGACCGGTCCTGGTCCTTAAGTCCGACAAGCCGGCGCTTTTCGTCACGGCCACAACGACCGTGCCCGGCCGCTTTTCCGACAACGCCGTGACGCTTCTGCCCGGCCGCGAGACGCGGCTCACGTTCACGCCGCGAGGCGGCGCCAAAGTCAGCCGCAGCGCGCTGGCATCGGGTCTGCGCGTGCGGCACTTGCGGGAGACCTATTGAGCGACGCGCCCCGGAAGACAATTTGGCAGGGCCCGGCCGGCGCCCTCCCGCCTCCACGGATGGCCCTGGCGTGCAAGGTCTTGCCGACCCGCGCTTTCGGACTTTGCACACCTGGCAGAGCGCGTTAGGGATAGCCGCCGCGCGGGGGGAAACGCATGACGGTGCGCCGGCGCGTCGTCGTCCTGACGGTGGCGTGCCTTGTCTTGGTCGGGTTGACGGTCGGCGTCATGGTCGTCGGGCTGTGGATGTCCGACCATATGGCCCGGCGCGTGGCGGGGATTTACGGCCGGCTGGACGTTGTGAGCCAGCTTTCGGCCAAAGCGAGCAGCTACAGTGAGCAGGCGGCCAAGGTCGCGCTGCCGGACGGCAGCAGGAGCGACGATCTCGACGCGGCACGGATCGAGATTGAGCGTCTCCTGGCGCGCCTGACCCAAGCGACGCGGGCCGAGATCGCCACCCTGAGCGGAATGGAGGAGGTGCAGAGCGAGTTGCCCGAGCTCGAGAACGCCCGCCGTGTCGTCGAACTCTACCATTCCATCGATGCGGCGATGAACAATGTTCTGTCCCTGCAGCGGTCCGGCCAGGGCGACGCGGCTCGAGGGGTCTATGAGCGTGCCGTCGCGTTTCCTCTTGCCAATGAGCTGCTGCCGCTGCTCGACCATGCCGCCAAAGATGAGCGCGACGAGATTGCGGCGGAGATTGCGGGGATTGGTACTGCAGAGGGGCAACTCCTTATCGGCGCTGGCGCGATCGGATTGTTAGGACTGCTCTCAATTGTCACACTGAGCATTGTCCTCTGGCGTTCGATCTCCGGGCCGGTTCGGGCGCTGGATGCTCGCACCCGCGCGCTCGTCGAGGGTAAAGCGGATATGTCGACGCCAAGCGTCACGGGCGAGTTCGCGCCGTTGTCCGAGAGCCTGGCGGCGCTCGCGACGGCCCTTGCCGAACAGCGTCAGACGTTTGCCGAGGCGGGCGAGCGCCTGACATCGGAAGTTGACGCCCGCACGGCCCAATTGCGGACGGCAAACGAGCAACTGCGCGAAATTGACCGTCGGCGCGGCCAGTTTCTTGCCGATGTCAGCCACGAGCTGCGCACGCCGCTGACCATTTTGCGCGGCGAGGCGGACGTGGCCCTGCGCGGCACGGGAGATGTGGCAACGCTTCGCCAGTCGCTTGAGCGTATCCAGGGGCAGGCCCTCGAGCTCGGCCAGTTGCTAGAGGACCTCATTGAGTTCGCCCGTTCAACGGCGGAAGATCAGCCCTTTGTGATGGCGGACACCTCCCTCGACGAAGTGGTGGCGGCGGCAGCCCAAGAAGCGACCATGCTCGCCTCTCCCCGCGAGGTCGCGGTGGTCGTCGCGACCGGCGACGGCGGGCGGCATATCGATGCCGACTTCCGTCGTCTCAAGCAGGCCCTGCTGGTCGGGCTCGACAACGCCATCAAACACTCGCCGCCAGGCACTACGGTGACCGTCGCGACTGCCGGCGATGAGCGGAGCGTGCGTATCTCAATCGCCGATGAAGGGCCGGGGGTGGACGAGGCAGATTTGCCGCATGTCTTCGAGCGCTTCTTCCGCGGCCGGGACCAGCAGGACGGCCTGTCCTCGGGACTTGGCATCGGGCTTGCCATCGCCAAGGATATTGTCGAGCGCCACGGCGGCACCATCGGCCTCAGCAACCGGCTCGAGGGTGGCGCGGTGTTGAGCATTGAACTGCCTGCCGGGGAGCGGACGGCCTGATGAAGATACTCGTGATTGAAGACGATCCGCGCATCGCCTCGTTCCTCGAGCGCGGCCTCACGGCCGAGGGTTTCCACGTGGCGGTGGAACGCGACGGCCGGGACGGGCTCGAGCGTGCCCTGGGCGACGAATTCGATCTGATCATCCTCGACCGCATGCTGCCTTATCTCGACGGGCTCGACGTCTGTCGCCGGCTGCGCGAGGAGGGCCGTGGCGTCTACATCCTGATGCTCACGGCTCGCGATACGCTACAGGACAAGATCGCGGGGCTGAAGGGTGGGGCGGATGATTACCTCACCAAGCCGTTCGCCTTCGACGAACTGCTGGCGCGGATCGGCGCGCTGCAGCGCCGCCGGGCCGCTCCCAGCATCGAAAAGCCGCTTAGGATCGGCGGGTTGGTCCTCGATCCGCTCTCGCGCCGAGTGACCAAGGACGGCGTCCCGATTACCCTGACAGTGCGGGAGTTCGAGCTGCTGCACTATCTGATGAGCAACCCGGATCGCGTGGTCAGCCGCGAACGGCTGCTCAACAGCGTGTGGGACTATGGCTACGACCCAGGCACCAAGATCGTCGACGTCTATGTGCGCTACTTGCGCCAGAAGATCGACGGGCAGGCCGGCTCGCCCTCGCTGATCCAGACGGTGCGCGGCATCGGCTATATGATGTCATCCGGGAGTGCGAACGCGACCTAACCGCTCTCTCCAAATTCTAACCGACGCTTCAACGCAATCTAATCTTGGTGGTCCTAGCTACGCTCGTCGTGTCGTTCGTTCGATGGAGACGAAGGATGGAAGCGGAAGGCTGGCCAATGCCGCGGTACGATCAGTTCAAGGGCGAGAGCCCGGAATCGTATCGACGCCGCATATCCGAGATCGGACAGATTCAGGATGGCTTCCGGATGGGGCGCTATCGCGGCGACCTCGCTGAGCACATGGAGCGGCGCTTAGTCCGACTGCTGGAGCAACCGCTGGAAGTCCGGTCGGCCTAGAGTCCCCCTAAGGAGCCTTACCGAGTTTTTCGCGCAAGGTGCCGCCGGTCGCGTAGGCGATATCGTCTATGCGCAGGCGCTGGTCGACGAAGCGCATGACCAGCTTGTCGGCATATTGCGCCTTGCTCGGGTCGCGGGCGCCGAAGGCAATGACGATTTCGGGCGCCTCAGCTGTGCCGGTCGCTCCCACTGGCATGCAGGTGGCGGGGTAGTCGTCGCTGCTCTGCCAGGGGATGACCGTGGCGGCGTCGGCGCCATCGGGCAGGTGCTGCGCGACGAGCGCGGCTAGTTCCGGGGTGAGAATGGCGAGGATCGGGGCCATGTCTCCGCTGAGTCGGGCAGCGCAATAGATGTCGCCAACCTGACTCGATGTGAGCGACAGCGCCGCGGCGGGCGTGGCGGCCAGCGCAAGCGCAGAACAGGCGAACAAGATCGGCAGTTTCATGCCGCTCCCATGCCACGATCGCACCTCGGACACGCTTATGTCGCGCATCGGCCCATTCAATCGGGGAGCACCTTGATCATGAGGTTGCGGTAAGCAACCGGATTTCCCTGATCCTGCAGGTCGATGGGGCCGGTGGCGATGGTGCCGTATTCAGGCCAGGCGGCGAACTTGCTATGCGCCACGCGCTCGGTCCAGTCGGGCGATCCGATCTCGTAGTCGAGCACCTTGGTGCCGTTAAGCCAATGCTCGACATGGTTGCCTTTGACGACGATGCGCCCGGTGTTCCATTCGCCCACAGGTCTGGTGAAATCGGCGGAGGGCGCGTAGAGCCCATAGTTGCTTGCCGCCGAAGTGAGGGGCGACTTGCCATCGGC
>DASZSH010000142.1:0-7771 GCA_035548755.1 Devosia sp. | reverse complement strand
CGCTGTAGCGGGCGAATGCCGCCGCGTAGCGGCGCGCCTCCGAGCCGGCAAGGTCGGTGCTCAGTCCTCGCAGGCCGCTGGTGCCGAATTTGAGGCTGGTGGCCATCGTCACCTCCTGACGAAGGCTGATTGTCACGCCTGGGCAGCCCCTGCAAGCGCTCAGCCGAACGCCGCCGAAACATCCTCGAGCACGACGACTTCGACCTCGGCCACTCGCTCCCGCGATGCTTCGACCAGCCGTGCCAGATGTACGCCATTGAGCGCGCCAACTTTGCGCATGGCTGCGGCCCGGCAGCGTGCAACTTCCCTGCGGCCGATGCCGAGCAGGCAGCCCGCCTGCTCCCCGCTGAGGCCGGTGACCAGCAATTCGACCACCCGGCGTTCCAGCAGGCTCAGTCGATCCATCAGTTCGGAAACCTCGTACGTGCCGGCCGCCGCCCTGTCCAACATCATGCCCTTGACGCGTTACCGAGGGAGTTGGGGGTCCCCGAAGGCTGGGAGAAAGTCGCCTGGGAATGCTCTCGAGGACCGGATGGTGCTATGCCAGACTCCCTAAGCGGAGAAAATTGTGAGCAATAACAGTGAGAAAAGTCGCGCCGGCTGAAGTCACCATGGAAGAATTGCCGATGCGGAAAGTGCCGGCTCGCGGCTCGGGCCGGAGACGCACCGGCGAGAGTCTCACTCGGTTTCTCGATCGTGACGCGGCAGTCGTCGCCCCGGAGCTGCTGGGCGCCAAATTCCTCGTCGACGGCGTCGGCGGGCTGATCGTTGAAGTCGAGGCCTATCACCCGACCGACCCGGCCTCGCATTCCTTTCGCGGGCCGACGCCCCGCAATGGCGCGATGTTCGCCGGACCGCCCCGCCTTTATGTCTATCGCTCCTATGGCATCCACTGGTGCGCCAACATCGTCTGTGGCGGAGCCAGCGCGGTCCTGATCAGGGCCCTCGAACCAACCGATGGTATTGCCCGCATGCAACGCCGGCGCGGCATGGAAGAGTTGCGCGCCCTCTGCTCCGGCCCAGGTAAGCTCTGTCAGGCCTTGGGGATCACCGGCTCTCTCGATGGCAGCATGCTTGACGCGCCGCCGTTCAGCCTGACGCTGCCCGTCGCGGCGGCCCCCGTCGCCGTGGGCCGCCGGATTGGCATCTCCAGAGCGGTGGAAATCCCCTGGCGCTTTGGCATCGCCGGATCCCCCTTCCTCAGCCGACCGCTCCCCGCCGGCTGAGGCTTGCACCGTCCGCCGCCTCCGATATGGTCCGCCCCCTAGAGAGATCAGGGAGGATGTCGGACGTGCAGGTAGACCAGATGGTAGCCGAGCTCTTGGCCCGCGGCGACATGAACGACGACACCACGCTCGAGCTCAACCGCATTCTCAGCGACTGGAGGGCCGGCCGCCTCGACCCGGACGATGAGAGCTATCTGGCGGCGTTGCACGCCAGAATCATGAACCTCGCGCCCGAACCCGAGGAACCCTCGGCCGGCGCCAGCCCGGCGCGTCTCGACGGCCTTACGATCAACGAATGGCGCGACCGTGCGCTTGCCGCTGAATCCCAGCTGGCGCAGATACAGGAGGCCGCGCGCAACGGTTGATTTCGTTTGCCCGCGCCCATCCGCCTGCTATGAGCGGGCCGGGGGCCTGTAGCTCAATGGTTAGAGCCGACCGCTCATAACGGTCTGGTTGCAGGTTCGAGTCCTGCCGGGCCCACCAACCAGTTCGAACCGCCGCAGGCGCCCTGGCGACGACGTTTACCGCGCCCGCTCGGCGATCAGCCCCGTCCAACATGCCCCGGATCGGCGACGTGCGAAGCTCGCAAGAGCCACGCCAGCGTCCCTGGCTCTAGGCTTGCCGCACCAGCCGGCCATCGGGACGCCCGACCAGCGATCCAGGAGGACCGGCGAGCGCGGCGGCGCTGGCGGCTGCGAGCTCGGGCTGCACCGTCAGCGTATCGCCTGTCGCCGTCTCCGGCGCGAGCACTGAAGCCTTGAGCAGACGGGAATAGGCATGCTCGGGCGCATCCAGGATCGGCCGCGCTGGCCCCATCTCTACCACCCGGCCCCGCTGCATGATCACCAGCCGGTCCGAGATATAGTAGGCCGTGGCGAGGTCGTGCGTGATGTAGATGACCGAGACCCCTGTGTTGTCCCGCAGGTCGCGCAATAGGTTGACAATGGCCATCCGCAAAGAGGCATCGACCATCGAAACGGGCTCGTCGGCAATCAGCAGCGGCGGATTTGGGATCAGCGCGCGCGCGATCGCCACCCGCTGCAGCTGTCCCCCGCTCAGCTCGTGGGGGAACCGCCCGCGCACCTCCGCCAGGCTCAGGCCCACCTTCTGCAGCGCCTCGTCCATTGCGGCATCGACGGCCGGTTGCGCCGAGAGGTCTAGGAACCGTCGCGCCGTTGAGGCCAGATAGCGGTCCACCTTCTTGAGGGGGTTGAACGCCTCGAACGGATTCTGGAAGACGGGCTGCACCTTGCCCATGAAGCGCAATCGCTCGCGCCGGTTCGCATGCGTCACCGGCTGGCCCTGGAACAGGATTTCGCCCATCGTCGGCCGCTCGAGCCCCAGGATCATTCGCGCCAGCGTCGTCTTGCCGGAGCCGCTCTCGCCAATGATGGTGAAAATCTCGGGCCCGTGCCCACCCACCGAGAACGAAACATCCTCGACGGCGTGGATTTCCTTCCCCGACAACACGCCGCCGATCGGAAAATGCTTGCTGACCGACTTGATCTCCAGCAGCGCGCTCACTTTGAGAGCTCCATCGCCCTGTGCCGGCCGCCGGCGAGCGGTTCGACGTCGCGCCAGCGCCAACAGGCGCTGCGCTGGCCCGGCGCAACGGTCTCGAGTGGCGGTACGTCCGTTTTGCACTTGTCGATCGCGAGCGGGCAGCGCGGATGAAAGCGGCACCCCGCTGGCGGGTTCGCGAGATTCGGCGGTCGCCCTTCAAGGGCTGGACGCTCTGTGGTGTCCCCGATGCGTGGCAGGCTGGCGACCAGATGCGCGGTATAAGGGTGCTTGGGCGCCGTAAACAGCGTCCGCGTCGGGGCCTCCTCCACCAGCCGCCCCGCATAGATGATGCCGATGCGATCGGCGATGTTGGCATGGACGGCCATGTCATGCGTCACGAACACGATGGACGATCCCATGTCCCGCTGGAGATCCTTGATCAGACCCAGCACATCCTTCTGCACGACCACATCGAGCGCCGTAGTCGGTTCGTCGGCAATGACAAATTCGGGATTGCACACCGTCGCGAGTCCAATCGTCACCCGCTGGCGCATACCGCCCGATAGCTCGTGCGGAAACGCGTTGAGCACCTGCGGACTGAGTTTCAACCGCTCGAGGTGGCCAACGACCCGCTGCCGGAAGGCACTGCCCGAAAGTCCAAGCGGACGGCTCGCGAAATCCTCGAAGATGCGGCCGACCTTGCGCAGCGGGTTGAGCACGCTCATCGAGCCTTGCATGATGTAGCTGAGGTTGCGCCAGCGCACCGCTTCGATGGCCTCGGCATCGGCGCTCGTGACGTCAATGTCGCCTGTCTTGAAGTGGTAGGTTGCGCTGCCGCCAACCACCTTGAGCGGCGGGCGGATCGCGGCAGCCAGGACCTTGATCAGACTTGTCTTGCCGCTCGAGCTCTCCCCGGCGATCCCGTAAACCTCGTTGCGCGCAATGGAGAGGCTTATGTCGTCCACCGCCCGCACTTCGCGGTTCACCCCAAAATAGTTCATCAGGTAATAGGCCCTGAGGTGGTCGACAGTAAGAATGTCCGCCACGGTCAGGCTCCCATCCGCCTGAGGCGGCTGCGCGGATCGATGTATTCGTTGAGCGACACGGCGAGCAGGAATAGACCCACAAACAAGATCACCACAATCGCCACCGGAATCGCGATCCACCACCAGGTGCCAACCACCAGCGCCGAGTGGTTATTGGCCCAGTAGAGTGTAGTTCCAACAGTGGGAATGTTGAGATTGGTGAAGCCCAGCACCGCCAGCGTCACCTCGAGCCCGATCGACCAGATCATGTTGGCCATGAAGGTCGCAAAGATGATCGGCATGACATAAGGCAGGTGCTCCTCAAGCATGATCTTGATGGGCGACATTCCGGCGAACACTGCCTGCCGGCTGAACTCGCGGAATCTCAGTCCGAGCGCCACCGAGCGTATAAGCCGCGCGTCGTAGGGCCAACCGAAGCACGCCATCAGCATCGCCAAGACAAAGCCATTCGCATTGGTCTTCATCACGAAATAGAACAGAATGAGGATCGGGAAGATCGGGATCGCGACGAAGATGTCGTTGAAGAACATCAGCGCGCGGTCGACCCAGCCGCCGAGATACCCGGCGGCAAGACCGATAACGATCGAAATGATGCGCGAAAGAATCGCCACCGTGAGCCCGAAGCTGAGCGTATTGCGGAAGGCAAATGTGAGCTGCCAGAACATGTCCTGGCCGCGTGAGTTCGTGCCGAAAATGTAGGTGAGATTCGGCGGCTGGTCGGGCGCCACGCGATAGACAGCAGTCGGATCGACCGGCGAGAAGAAGCTCAGGCACGAAAAAACCACTACCAGCCCCACGAGCACGACGCCGATAGTAAACTCGCGGTTGTAGCGGATGAGATCGCGCAGCACGGAGAACATGGCTCTACTCCGCCCGCACGCGTGGGTCGATCAAGGGGTGGATGAGGTCGATGATAAATATCGCTCCCGCCACCGACATGATCGAAATGCATGAAATGGCCAGCACGACCGCCGAATCCCCGCCATTGACCGCGCGAACCAGCAGCGATCCAAGTCCTGGATAAGTAAAGACCTGTTCGGTGATGACCGTGCCCGAAAAAATGCCGCCCAGCGCCATCGCCAGAGATGTCAGTTGCGGCACGAGCGCGTTGCGGATCACGTAAGAGCCCACGATCCGCCCCTGCCGGACCCCGGCGAGTTCGGCATAGGTCACGTAGTCCTCCGTGACGATGTTGGAAACCAGCGCCCTCATCCCCAGGAACCACGTGCCGATGCCCACGATCACCAGCGCTGAAGCCGGCAGGATCGCATAGTGCACGACCGAGAGGGCGAACTCCCAGCTCCAACCCGGCCTGACATTCATGGCGAATCCGCCGCTGATCGGCAGCACCGGCCACAGGAAGCCGAAGATGATCACCATCAGGAACGCGACGATGTAGTACGGGATCGGCTGAATACCGATGGCTATGATGCCGAAGGCCTTGAGCAGCCGCGAATTCTGGAAGTAGCCGGCAAGTCCGCCAGCGACATTGCCCAGCACCCAGGTGATGACGACCGCTGTGGTGAGAAGGCCCACGGTCCAGGGCAGCGCCAGCATCACCAAATTGATCGCCGGTGTCGGAAACGCGATGAGCGAGGGCCCGAAGTCGAAGCGGAACAGCCGCAGCATGAAATTGAGGTATTGCTGCCAGAGCGGCACATCCAAACCAAATTCCTCGGTGAGGGCGGCACGCAGGGCCTTGATGGCGTCGGGACTTGAAGCCGACCGGCCGGTCACCTGCATGATAATGGTGTCGACCGGACTGATCGGGCTGAGATGCGCTACAAAGAATGCGATGGAGCACCCGAACAGGACCACGAAGACGAACTGGACGAACCGCTTGAGGGCAAAAAGCAGATAGGCCTTCATCGTGGTTCCCGGGTTCCTGCACGGGACGCCCGGCCGTAGCCGGACGTCCGGATTGAAGTATCCGCCTACTTACCGGTCGGCTTCAACTGGGTCAGGATGTATTTCGAGTTCGACCAGTTGTTCACGATGTTGGCGTAAGGATTGGCCTCCGCCGTCGGGAAGCCCGTCCAGTGCCGGGTGTCGTACGCCGAGAACACATTGAACGACATGATCGGGATGATCGGCATCTCGTCGATCATCAGCTTCAGGAACTCGATGCCGAGCTTCACGTTTGCGTCGTGATCGTTGAAGTCGGTCTTGCGGACCTGTTCGATGATCTTGTCGAGGCGCGGATCGCTCCAGCGCTGCCAGTTGCGGGCCGTCTGCACCTCGCCCGGTTTGGCCAGGAACTGACTGTGCCAGCTGTCGAGGAAGAAGCTGAGGTCGGGGTTGCCGCCCCAGGTCTCGATCGACCACGCGGTCGCAGCCTCATAGGTGCCGTTGGGCAGGTTCTGCGTGTAGATATTCGGATCGGCGAAGGCCGTCACGTCGATACCCGCCTGCGTCCACTGCTGGGCGATGTCGGTGCCCAGCCGGTTGATCACGCCATCGGTGAAGGTGTTGAGCGTGAACTTGAACGGCTGGCCGTTCGGCATCATCCACTTGCCGCCCTGATTTGTGAATCCAGCGGCCTCGAGCAGTTCGGCGGCGGCCTGCGGATTCTTCTTCCACCAGCCATAGCCGAACGATTTATGGATTGCGGTTTCATCCGTTGGCACCGCGTCCCCAAACTGCGGGCGAACCTGGTTGGCGATCTGGTCGCCTACCGTCGGGTCGTACGGCTTGATCTTCTCCTTGCCGGTGTCGAGCTCGTAATTGATCAGATAGTCCTGCATCGGCTCGAAGTAGTCGTCGGTGTGCGTGCCAGTAGGCGGCATGGCGATCGCCGACAACGTCGCTGCGCCGCGGTAGGACGCCATCGACATCTCGACCGGATCGAGCAACAGCGCGAGCGCCCAGCGGACCCGCTTGTCCTTGAACATGTCATTCTGGTCATTGAAGATGACCATAGGCAGCGTCGGATCGGGATGGGCGTAGGGGAAGCCAGGGAACCAGCCCCGCGCGGTCGGGTCCTGCTTGGCGAGGTTGAACATGCCCTCCGGCGACAGGTCGTGGATCATGTCGAGGTCGCCATTGACCATCTCGATGAGACGCTTGTCGTTGGACGGAATCGACCGGTAGATCACATAGGTCGGCGCAGGCTTGCCCCATTCGGCCATGGCGGTCTTGTCCCAATCGTCACGGCGCTGCCAGATATACCAGGCGCCATTGGGATCGAATGACTTGAGCGTATAGGGGCCAAGGCCGACCGGCGGATTGAACTTGAACGCCTTGATGTCCCCGGCCTTCTCAAAGACGTGCTTGGGCATGATCCAGGCGCCGTTCCAGCGCACCGAGAACAGCGCGTGGAAGCGGGCGTTGGGGGCCTTCAACTTGAAGTGCACGGTGTAGGGATCGGGGCAGTCGACGCTGTCGACTGAAGCCGAGAATGGCGCGCTCCACACCATCCCCGGCGTGGCGACCTGCGTGTCGACCGTATATTTCACGTCGTCGCAGGTGAACTCCACGCCGTCGCTCCACAGCACACCCTTGCGCAGATGCGCCGTCATCTCGGTGAAGTCCGAATTGTATTCGGCAGGCCCGGTGGCAAGCTCGTTATAGGTCGATCCCTTGAGGCCCTTGTCGGGATCGATGAACCACAGCGTGTCGAGCACGAGCTGATGCAGGCCGTTCGACCAGCCTGCGCCGTTGCCGGCCACCCACATATTGAAGTTGTCGGGGCTGGCTTCCGGATTCTCCGGATTGTTGATGATGAGGGTCTCGTTGCGCGGCAGGTCCGTGATTGGCGGGGCCGCGGCGTCCTGCGCGAACACGCTCGTTGCAAGACCGGCCGACACAACCAGGACCGACGCGGCAAGCGTCTTCCAGTTAGCCATTGATTTCCTCCCTAGGCGGAGGACGCCCTCCAGCGTCCCCGGTGGGATGCTAGCTGAGCGACCGCTCTTGTCAACGTGTTTCGTGATACAAATCAGACTATCGAATATCCAATACACTCGGAGGCGGACCGGGCGCCGTGGAGAATCTCTG
>DASZSH010000141.1:0-12438 GCA_035548755.1 Devosia sp. | reverse complement strand
AGGCTCGGCGGTGGTCTCGTGACACGGTTAAGAATTTCTATATCCGGAATTCTCAAGGGGACGACCGCGATACTTGCGGTCCTGACCATCATCATTGCGGTGGCGGCGAGCCTGGTGCTGACCGGAATCGACCGGCAGACCGAGGCGATCGGCAATATCTGGTTCCAGTCGAGCGGACTGCTCAAGGAGATGGCAGACCAGCTCTCGGAGTTCCGCGTCGCCGAGGGCTACCGGGCCCTGGCGCAAACCGGGCCGGAACGCGCGGCCGCCGAGGACCTGGCAAGCGAGCACCGGCGCTCGATCGCGGATCTTGAATCGCAGTACGTGTCGCTCATGGCCGGTGTCGACGGGGCTCCCTCGCTCGTGCCCTTCAGACTGCGCTGGGAGCAATATCAACGCGCGCACGACGCCTGGGTCGCAAGCGACACCGACGGGAGCCGCGACAGCGAAGCCGCCAATGCCAGCGGCTTACATGAGCTCTATGTGGCCACCGACGAGGGCCTGGACGCGATCGACGAGAGCAGCCAGGCGGCGGTGAAGGCGCTGCACGAGTCTGTCGACGTGACGGTCGACCGCTCGGCGACCGCAATGGCGCTGGCCGCGCTCGCGGCCGCGATTGCCGGGGCGCTGGCGTTTGTGGGTATCAACCGAATGGTGGCCCGCCCGATGGCCGCGATCACATCGGCGCTGACGCGCCTGGCCCGGGGCGAGCGGGATGTGCGCGTGCCCGAACTCCGGCGTGAGGATGAGATCGGCAGACTGGCGCAGGCGCTCGAGGTGTTCCGCGCCAACGCCGCGGCGCTCGAGCGCGCGCACGAGGAGACGCGCGCGGCGCAAGAGCGCGCCGACTCGCTCGCCCGCCACGACGCGCTCACGGGGCTGCCGAACCGACGGGTGTTCGCGGTGGAGCTTGCCAATGCGCTCCACAGTGTCGGGGATGGCGTTGCGTTCTCGGTGATGATTCTCGATCTCGATCGGTTCAAGCCAGTCAACGATCTGATGGGTCACGCGGTGGGCGACCTGGTGCTGTGCGAAGTGGCAGACCGACTCAGCGACAGCCTCGACAAAGGCAGCATGGTTGCACGACTTGGCGGCGACGAATTTGCGATTGTGTGCCAGGACGGCACGGGAAACGGGGCCGATGCCGCCATTCGCACCGCGAACAAGCTGCTTTCGGCCGTGCGTGTGCCGATACGGGTGGGCGACAGCCGGGTGGAGGTCGGGGCAAGCATCGGCATAGCGATGGCGCCGCGCGACGGGACCGACCCGAATCGCTGATGCGGGCGGCCGATATCGCGATGTACCGCGCCAAGCACGACGGGCGAGGGGCGTTCCGGTTCTTCGAGCAGGAGATGGACGAGGAGCTGAGGGCGCAGGCGGAGTTCGAGAGCGATCTCAAGGCGGCTATCGCCTCAGGGGAAATCCAGCCCTACTATCAGCCGCTCGTCGACGTCGCCGCGGGCAAGGTGTACGGCTTCGAAGTCCTTGCGCGCTGGCCCCATCCGGTGCGCGGCATGGTGCCGCCGGACAAGTTCATCCCGCTTTGCGAACAGCTTGGACTGATCCCGCAACTGTGCGCCTCGATGCTGCGCAGGGCATGCCGCGCGGCCTTGCGCTGGCCGGAAGACATTACGCTTTCGGTCAACATCTCGCCCAGCCAGTTGCGGGATGTGTCGTTGCCCACACAGTTGCTTACCATCCTCAACCAGGAGCAGTTCTCGCCGAAGCGGCTCGAGATCGAGATCACCGAAACGGCATTGATCACGGACCTCGAGACCGCCAAGCAGATCCTCACGGCGATCCGGGCGGTCGGCATAAAGGTCGCCCTGGACGACTTCGGGACCGGCTATTCGAGCCTCTATCACCTGCGCGAGCTCAAGTTCGACAAGGTCAAGATCGACCGGTCGTTCGTGCCATCGATGGAAGAAGACCGCGAAAGCGAAAAGATCGTCGACGCAATACTCAGCCTCGCCCAGAGCATCGGCATGCCGACGGTGGCCGAAGGGATCGAGAACAAGCGGGTGCTTGAGCACCTGGCGGAGAAAGGCTGCGAATTCGGACAGGGCTTCCTGTTCGGAAAGGCTCTGAACGCGGCCGACGCGGAACGTCTGCTGGGCGAGGGCGTGGCGGCCGCGGTTGTGGCCGGCTGAGGGCGGCGGAGCTTACAGGAACGAAGGGCTCCGACGGAACTGCCGGAGCCCTTCAGGAATGCCGCGATGGCGGTCGCCTACTCATGCGAGCGATGCCCGCGAGTGAGGGCAGTGCGGCCCGCCATCATGCGATGGATGTCGGAGCGGGTGAGGCCGATGTCGCGCAGCAGGTGATCGTCGAGCTGCAGGAGATCGGCATAGGTGCGGCGCTTTTCCGAACGGCGGAAAAGCGAAGAGAACATGGTCATTTTCGCGTCGTCCTGGGTTTGAGGGAGGAGCCACGGCCGACTGGCCGGACTCCGTGGGGCATATGCCGTGGAAAGCATGAACCCGTGATGAACCGCGCCGCCGGGGCGGCTAACGGAAGGTTAACGACAAGAACACCGTTCCGGTCAGGACCGGGCGTGGCTGCCCACGATGTCGGCGAACTGCAGGTCGAGCATGCGGCTGCGGAGATCCGCGCGGGTGAAGCCGACGTCGCGCAGCAGGCGATCGTCGAGCTGCATGAGCTGGTCGTAGGCGCGATGCCGCTCCATGCGGCGGCGGAGAGAGGCGAGCAGATCCATTTCGGGCTGTCCTTGGGTTGGGTTACGAGCGAGGGCGGCGGACGCGCTCGCGGGCGGATCGGAGATCCTGCGCGTCGAGCCCGACCGGAGCCAGGCCGGCGCGGCGGTTCTGTTCGCGGCGCTGCAGCAGCAGGCCGATGCATGCCATGTCGAAAAGACCCGTCATCGGTGTAACCTAGGGAGTGTGCGATCGGACGTGATGTCCAGGGAGGGCGCGCTCATAGGGGGCGGCCCTTGAACCGCAGGTGAATGGGAGAGACAGGATGAAGCTGCCGCAATTCCCGGTTGATGGCGGGTGCCAATGCGGCGCGGTGCGTTATCGGCTCAAGGCCGCGCCGCTGGGGGTGTATGCGTGCCACTGCAAGGACTGCCAGCGCTTTTCGGGGACGACGCACACGATTTCCATGGTCGTGCGCGCGGGCGACGCCGAGCTGATGGCGGGCGCGCTCACGGGCTTCGACAAGGCGGCCGACAGCGGGCGGACGGTCCGCATGCTGGGCTGCGCGCAGTGCGGCACCAAGATCTGGAACGAGCCGCTGAGCTCGGCCGGACTGCTGATTGTCAAGCCGGGCACGCTGGACGATGCGAGCTGGGCCCGTCCGGTGGGCAATATCTGGACCGACAGGGCGCTGCCCTGGGTCCAGATCGACTGGTCGCAGCCGCACTTCCCGCGGCAGCCGCCCGACCGGCAGCCGCTGTTCGACGCCTACGCGGCCGAACTCGCCAAGGGGTGAGGCTCGACGGGCCGCCGCATCAACGCTAATACCGTCCGGCAGCAAGCGGGAGGCGGGCATGGCGGGCAGCGATCTGGCGACAGTGATCGCGCAGGAAGAGGCGCTCACATTCGAACGGTTCGACGAGGATGCCGCCTTCGAGATCGGGCGGCTCGTGCGCGAAGCGGCCAAGGCGACCGGCCAGGGGGTGGCGGTGGGTGTCTATCTGTGGGACAGAACCCTGTTCTTCGGCGCCACCGCCGGCGCCAGCGAGGGCAACCGGCGCTGGATCGAGCGCAAGGCCGGGCTGGTGCGCCTGCAGCTCAAATCGAGCTACCGGGTGGTGCTCGAGCGGGGCGACCGGCCGCGCGTGCTCGAAAACTGGGGACTCGAACCCAAAGAATATGCGATCGCCGGGGGAGCCTTTCCGATCCGCGTCAAGGGGCTGGGGGTGGCGGGAGCGGCGGTGGCCTCGGGGCTCGACGAGCGCGCCGATCACGAAATCGTCCGCGCCGCGATTGCCCAGGCGCTCGGGCACGCGGCTGACTATCTCGCGCTTGCGCCCGCCGCGGCGCACTAACGATGCGCTCACGCTAGGGGCGAGTTTGACCGGCGCGGGTGCTTGACGGGCGGGGAAAAGCGGAGCATCGGCAAGCCCTCCCGGAGCGCCGTCTCATGAAACTGGATTTTCTGCTGCTCGACGTGTTCACGCGCGAGAAGCTGCGCGGCAACCAGCTGGCGGTCGTGCTCAAGGCCGACGGCCTGCTCGACGACCAGATGCAGCGCATTGCGCGCGAGTTCAACCTCAGCGAAACGGTGTTCGTCACCCGCCCCAAGGAGGAGCGGCACAGCGCGGCGGTGCGTATCTTCACGCCGGAGGTCGAGCTGCCGTTCGCGGGGCATCCGACGGTCGGGGCGGCCGTCGTGCTGGGGTTCGAACTGGGCGCGCAGGCGGTCCGCATCGAGGAGAATGTCGGCGTCATCACCTGCGTGATCGAGAAGATCGACAAGCAGCGGGCGCATGCCCGCTTCGCGCTGCCGCATCTGCCGGTGATCGCCGGCAAGCCGCCCGAGACGCTCCCCTGTGCCCTGATGCTGGGCCTGGAGCCGGAGGACATCGGGTGCGGGCTGTTCAAGCCGAGCGTGTGGTCGGCGGGAGTGCCGTTCTACCTGATCCCGGTGCGCAACGCGGCGGCGCTCGCGCGGATCGCCACCCGGCCCGCGGGGTGGGCGGAGACGTTCCCGCTCGGCCATCATGCGGTCTATGCCTTCACCGAGACGCCCGACGAGCCGGACAACGATTTCGCCGCGCGCATGTTCGCGCCGGGGATGGGGCTCGGAGAGGACCCGGCCACGGGGGCCGCGGCAGCGGCGCTCATCGGCGCGCTCGCCGAACAGGCGGCCGCGGGGCAGACCGAATATGCCATTCGGCAGGGCGTCGAAATCGGCCGGCCGAGCCGCATCACGGTGCAGATCCGCAAGCATGGCGACACCCTCACCCATGGCGGCATCGGGGGGGACGCGGTGATCGTGGGGCAGGGGAGCCTCGATCTCGACGATCACTGAGGCGCGCCGGCCCCCCGCGTTCCGAGATCGGCCGGCGGTTTGCAGCGCATATTGCGCCCTCCGCATATGGCGCTGTAGGTTGCCGCACCGACGAGGGGGGAAAGCCATGGGCATTGCATACCAACTGCTGTTCTGGATTCACATGATTTCGCTGGCGGCGGGGGGCGTTGCGGCCTACGGCATCCCCATCGTGGGAATGCGCATGGCGACCGCGACCGCCGAGACGCGGCCGCTGCTGTTCTCGCTGGCCGAGCGATTCTCCAATGTCGGCCGGGTGGCGCTGGCGCTGCTGATCATCACCGGCCCGACGATGTTCTGGCTCGGCTGGAACTGGACAGCCCCCAACATGGCCGCCTTCATCACCAAGATGGTGCTGGTGGTGCTGCTGCTGATCGTGGTGATCATCGCGGGCATCAACGCCAAGCGCGCCCAGGGGGGCGACATGACTGCCGCCAAGCGGGCGCCGATGCTCGGGATGACCGCGGCCCTGATCTTCACGCTGATCCCGCTCGCGGCGGCGCTGGCCTTCAAGTAGCCTGCGGGGTTGCGTTTTTCGGCCGGTTCGCGCATCATCGGGGGAGTTTGGAACCCAGCCGATGAAGCGCGCCCGCGCCATTGCCATTGCCCGTGCCGAACAGCAGGCCCTGCCGGCCGGGCTGTGGCTTGCGGCTGGCCTGCTGCTTCCGGCGCTTCTGCTTCTCCTTCTTATCGGCCCCTGAGTACCGGCGGCCCGCGACGAAGCGGGCGGGTGGTCAGGGGAAACGACGGAGCCGAACACAGGATTGTCCGGCCGTGATGGCTTTGACCGCAGAGGTCGCCCCGGCCAAGCGATAGGAAGCACGAGATGACCACCCAGCAGGCCCAGACCAACAAGGACCGAGTTTTCATTTTCGATACGACGCTGCGGGACGGCGAACAGAGCCCCGGGGCAACCATGACGCTCGAAGAGAAGCTGCAGGTGGCCGAAACGCTCGACGAGATGGGCGTGGACATCATCGAGGCGGGGTTCCCCATCGCCAGCAATGGCGACTTCGAGGCGGTGGTGGCGGTCGCCAAGCAGGTCAAGAACGCGGTGGTGGCCGGCCTGGCGCGCGCCATCCCCGCTGACATCGCGCGGGCCGGAGAAGCGGTGCGGCACGCCAGGCAGGGCCGCATCCACACCTTCGTATCGACTTCGCCGATCCATCTCGCGCACCAGATGCGCAAAAGCGAGGAGGAGGTGCTCGAGATCATCACGGCCACGGTGACGCAGGCGCGCAACCTCGTGGACAATGTGGAGTGGAGCGCCATGGACGCCACGCGCACGCCGGTTGAGTATCTCAAGCGGTGCTGCGAACTGGCCATCAAGGCGGGCGCCACCACGATCAACATTCCCGATACGGTGGGCTATGCGGTGCCCGAGGAGTATTACGAGCTCATCCGACAGCTCGCGACCCAGGTGCCGGGCGGCGACCGGGTGATCTGGTCGACGCACTGCCACAACGATCTGGGCCTGGCGGTGGCCAATTCGCTCGCCGGCGTGCGGGCCGGGGCGCGGCAGGTGGAGTGCACGATCAACGGGCTCGGCGAGCGCGCGGGGAACGCGGCGCTCGAGGAGGTGGTGATGGCGCTGCGCACGCGGGCCGACGCCATGCCCTATCATACCGGAATCGAGACCACGCACCTGGCGCGCGCAAGCAAGATCGTGGCGGCGGCCTCCAATTTCCCGGTGCAGTACAACAAGGCGATCGTGGGCAAGAACGCCTTCGCGCATGAGAGCGGGATCCACCAGGACGGCATGCTCAAGAACGCGCAGACCTACGAAATCATGACCCCGGCCAGCGTTGGCATCAAGGAAACGACGCTGGTGATGGGCAAGCATTCGGGGCGCGCTGCGTTCAAGGACAAGCTCAAGGAGCTCGGCTACGAGCTGGGCGACAACCAGTTCCAGGAGGCGTTCGTTCGCTTCAAAGACCTGGCCGATCGCAAGAAGCACATCTTCGACGCCGACATCGTGGCGCTGGTCGACGACGAGGCCGGATCGGCGGACGACCGGATCAAGCTCGTGGACATGGAGGTGGTGAGCAAGACCGGCGGGGTGCATCACTGCGACATCACGCTGTCGATCGACGGCAAGGATGTCACCGCCAGCTACGATGGAACGGGCTCGGTCGACGCCATCTTCAACGCCATCAAGACGGCGGTGGGGCAGTGGCCGCATCTGGTGCTCTACGCCGTGGATGGCGTCACCGGTGGCACGGACGCGCAGGCGAGCGCGCATGTGCGGCTCGAGCTCAACGGCCGTATCGCTTCGGGCAATGCCGCGGAGCCCGACACGCTGGTTGCTTCGGCGAGAGCCTATCTCAATGCGGTCAACCGGCTGCAGCTCGAGCGGGGCGCTTCGGCGCAGGGCGCGATGGAAAAGGCGGGCTGACCGCAGAAATGGCGCTCTACAAGGCGAACGCGCTCAAGCGCCGGCTGGCGGCCGGCCAGCCGGCCCTGGGCTTCTGGGTGACGGCCAACAGTCTTGCGGTCACCGAACAGGCGGCCGGCGCCGGCTGGGACTGGCTGCTGCTCGATACCGAGCATGTGGTGCACGACCTCGGCGCGGTCGAACGGCACCTGCTGGCGGCGCGGCACGGAGGGGATGCCGAGTTCGTCGTCCGCGTGCCCACCACCGATCCGGTGGTGGTCAAGCAGCTCATGGATGCGGGCGTGCGCTCCTTCATGTTCCCGTTCGTGCAGACGGTGGAGGAGGCGAGGCTGGCGGTGGCGGCGACGCGCTATCCACCCAAGGGCATACGCGGCTTTGCCGGCGGCACGCGGGCCGCGAGCTGGGGCCGGAACCCCGACTATCTGTCGACCTACGAAAACGATGTGTGCGTCATCATCCAGATCGAGTCGCCGCAGGCGGTCGCCAACATTCCCTCCTATGGCGAGATCGAGGGGCTCGACGCCATGCTGATCGGGGCCAACGATCTGGCGGCCAATATGGGGCACCTGGGCGACATCAAGCACGCCGAGGTGGTCGCCAAGTTCGACGAGGCGGGGGAGGCGATCATGCGCACCGGAAAGGCGGCGGGGTTCCAGTCGTTCGACGGCCCCTATGCGCGCACGCTGGTCGAGCGCGGCTTCACGCTCGCGGCGGTGGCGCACGATCTGACGCTGCTTGCGCGCGGAACGGCGGGCACGCTGAGCGATTTCGGGCGATAGGCGGACGGCGCGGCGCGTTCAGGCGAGATCGAGCGTCTGGGGGCGGGCTTGTTCCGGGACTCAGAAATGCCGGCCGCCACATTGAAATTTGCGAGACGCTGCGACGCTTTGGCGTATCAATGCGGAGCCCGCCGGAAAGTGCCCGCGGCTGCTGGACAGGCCGGGACGCCTCTGCTAGTGACCCGCCCGGATCGGGCGGCTAGCTCAGCTGGTAGAGCAAGCGACTCTTAATCGCTGGGTCCGGGGTTCGAGTCCCCGGCCGCCCACCAATATTCATTCCCAGCGGTTTGGCCGGCGGCGGTTAACGGGCGTTAACCCGAATCCGGCCATGCTGGCGCAATGACCGTTCCGGCTCTTTCGCTCACCTCCTCGGCTGCGGCGCGCGCCGGGCTCGCAGAAGCGCTGTTGATCCGGGCCGGGCAGGTGCTCGAGGCGCTGGTGCTGAGCACGGCGGCCGACGGAACAGCGACCCTCAGGATCGCCAATCAGCTGGTTGCCGCCAAGCTGCCGGCGACGCTTCCGGCAGGAACGGTGCTCGAGCTGCAGGTGAAGTCGCCGGGTCCCCAGCCGGAGTTCGTCGTGCTCAGGCAGTCGCCGCCCGCGCCTGCGCACGCCGAGGCTCCGATCGCGGCGCCCACTCCTGCGGCCCTTCCTGCGGCGACGAGAATGGAGGCCGGGCGGGCGGCGGCGGTCGCGGCAGAGCCTCCCGAGTCAGCGGCGCGGGCGATGCCTCGGCCTGGGCCGGGCGTCGCAACGCCGGCCCCCGCGCCGGCAAAGGGCTCTGCGGAATCGCGTTCGGGTCCCGCCGTCCCGGAGACGGCGGAGCCTGCTGCGGCGCCCGTCACGAACAGTCCGGGCAGGGGGGCTGCGGCAATCACGCCGGACGCGCGGCGGGGGTCCCATGCCGAGGGAAGCGCCGCAGGGCCGGCGGCCTTCGCGCAAGAAACGCCGACGGAGAGCGGGGCGGGCGCCTCGATATCGCCGCCGCGCCCGGCCGGGGCAAGCGTGGGCGATGAGGCCTCTGCCGGGCCCGGCCGCCCGGTCGCCGGGAACGCCGCCCCGATGCGGAACGTCGAGACGGCATTGAGGGCAGTCGCAACGCAAGCGGCGCAGGCGCTCGGTGCGGCGGCCGCGATTCCGCCATCGCCGAGCACGGCGACGCCCGCGCCGGCGATCTCTGCGGCGACCCCTGCGGCGTATCCTGCGGCGACCTCTGCGGTGTATCCAGAGGCGCCCGCCGCCGCGATCCGGACGGCCGAAGGATCGCCTGTGCAGGCGAGCCAGAGCGCGCTGCTGATGGCGCAGACGATGCCACGGGCCGCCGCGACGATGGCCGATCTTCCAAAGCCGCCGGCTCTGCCGCCGTCAGCGCCGAACACGACGATCGCCGAGCCCCCGGCAAGCCCGCAGGCGGCGCTCGCGCAGGCCGTGCCGCAGGCCATGGCCCGGCAGGATTCGCTTGGGCCGCTGATGATCTCGCTGACCGCGGCGATCGCGCGGCCGGGGCTGCTGGAGGACCGGCTCCAAAGGCTCGCGATCCAGATTCTCAACCAGCGCGTGACAGCCCGGGACGGCCGCGTTTCCGCGGACGAGCTTGCCCGCGCGGTGACGCGGTCGGGAGTGATGCTCGAGGCGAGCCTTGCAGCAGGCAGGGCGGAGCCGCTCGATCTCAAGTCGCTGCTGGTCGCCTTGCGCGAGCGGCTGGCCGACCGCGGACCGGAGCCTCCCGATCGCCCGGGCGTCCTGACGCAGCCGGCGCCGCCCCCGCTCAAGGGGCTGGCACTGAGGGCCGCGCCAGGCGATGCGCCGGCGCTGCCCACCGCCCCGCGCGACGCCATGCGGCAGCTTCACGACCAGTCGGATGCGGCGGTCGCGCGGATCAAGCTGGCGCAGATCGCTTCACTGCCCGACGGGGGAGACGCGGGCAAGCCGGCGACACCGATGCTGCGGCTGGAAGTGCCGCTGCTGTTCGGGCACGAACTGGTGATGGCGCAGATGCAGGTGGCGCGGGAGGGGCGGCGGCGGGGCGCGGAGGGACGGCGCGGCTGGACGCTCAGATTCGCGCTCAATTCGACCGCGACGGGCGAAGTGGGGGCCGATGTGGGGCTGCTGGGCAAGTCGGTGACCGTATCGCTGTGGGCGGCCGAGCCCGAAACCGCCGAAGCGCTCAGGGCGGGTCTGCCGGAACTGGCGGGGGCGCTCGAAGCGGCGGGGCTGACAGCGTCGTCGCTGCGCCTCGCCCGCGGGCTGCCGGCGCGACCGAGGCCTCCAGCGGGCAAGCTCGTGGACAGCGTCTCATGAGCGAAGACGGCAAAGAGTCCGATCGCCGGCAGGTGGCGGTGGCGCTCGACTACGAGGCGGGCAGCCGCGAGGCCCCGCGGGTCGTCGCCAAGGGCCGGGGGGAGCTCGCCGACAAGATCATGCAGGTGGCGCGCGAGAACGGCATCGCCATCGAGGCCAACCCCATGCTCGCCGAGGCGCTCAGCGGGGTGGAGCTCGACACGCAGATACCCCGCGAACTGTATGTCGCAGTGGCCGAAGTGATCGGCTTCGTGCTGCGGTCCCGGAACGTCCGGCGGCCGAATTCCCGTGATTTCCCGTAGATTTTGGTCGCACGAGGGGTGAAACCCCGCCAAGTGTCTCCTAGATAGGAACTGGCCGGCACGGCCGCGGCTCACATCAGGTCGTCGATACTTGGATTTCTTCTCCTCCGGCTCGTTCACCGCTTTCCTCCAGGTCATCTTCATCGACCTGGTGCTCGCCGGGGACAATGCCGTCGTCATCGGCATGGCGGCCGCGGGCCTGCCGGCAAGGCTGCGGGCAAAAGCGATCATTGTGGGGATTTTCGCCGCGACGGTGCTGCGCATCGCGTTTGCGGCGATGGCGACGCAGCTACTGGCCTTCACGGGGCTGCTCTTGGCGGGCGGACTGCTGCTTTTGTGGGTCTGCTTCAAGATGTGGCAGGAGCTGCATGGCGACGACGATCCCGGCGAGGCCGTCGAGGTCGCGCACCGAGCGGAGCTGATCGTTCATGCCGGGGCGCGCAAGACGCTGGGCCAGGCGGTGATGCAGATCGTCATCGCCGATGTGTCGATGTCGCTGGACAATGTGCTGGCCGTGGCCGGCGCCGCGCAAAGGCATCTGGAGGCCCTGGTGTTCGGGCTCGCCCTCTCGGTGCTGCTCATGGGGCTCGCGTCCTCGATGATCGCGCGGCTGCTCAACCGCTTCCGCTGGATCGCGTGGGTCGGACTTGCGATCATCCTTTATGTCGCGCTGCGCATGATCTACGAGGGCGCCGACCAGATCGTGGGGCACGCGCTGCCGGCGATCCCCTTCATCAAGGGCCCAATGCCCATCACCCTGCCAACGATCTCGCTGGTCGGATGAATTGGTAACCCTGATTGCGGGTTAGGTCACATTTACCTTGTTTCTGAAGGGATTTCCGGCGTCGGGGACGCTAGGTTTCCGGTGAGATTTCGCCAAGGAGTGCCGCAAGGTGTCCCTGACCTCCGCCGGATTTTCGGAAACCGTCCGTCCGCCCGCCCGCAGCAGGGCGACGCCGCAGAGGGCCAGCACGATGATCACGCAGATCGTCTCGCCCGAGCTTTGGGACCGCACGGTCGCCCAATTCGACGAAGTCTGCCAGGAGCAGCTCTATGTGTTCGCGCGGTCGCGCTGGCCCAAGGTCGCCTGCGAGCCGATGCTGTTCTGGCGCGGCGGCGAGCTGGTCGGCGGCTGCCTGATGCTGATCCAGCCGCTGCCCCTCAGGGCGGGTGCGCTGGCCGTCGCCAAATGGGGGCCCATGCTGTCGCGCGCCGACCATGCGGAGCGCAACGACATCTATCGCGAGATGGTGGATGCGCTGGTGGACGAATATGCGATCAAGCGGCGACTGATGCTGAGTATCCTGCCGCGCGCCTCGCTGTCGCCGTTCAATGCCGAATACGATCACCTCATCCATCGCGGCTTCTCGCGCGGTTCGGAGCTGGGGTTCCCCAACCGCTACATCGTCAATCTGCGACTGAGCGACGAGGAGCAGCGCAAGAGCTTCGAGCAGAAGTGGCGGTATCACCTCAAGAAGTCGGAGAAGGCCGGGCTGAGTTTCGAGCATGCGCCGGCATCGCGGCTCAACGAATTCGCCGCGCTCTACGAAAGGATGCTCGACCGCAAGAAGTTCGCGGACCATTCCGCCTATGAGACGGTGCCGGCGCTGATGGCGATGGAGAACGAGCGGCTGAGGCCGGAGCTGTT
>DASZSH010000140.1:0-4664 GCA_035548755.1 Devosia sp. | reverse complement strand
TGCCTCAGTGGTTCTTGCGCGCAATCATCACGGGGCTTGCCGGCTCACGGCGTCGCCGCGACGAGTTGCTGCTTCCGCGCCTCGGCATGCTCGACGATGAAGGCGTGCGTCTTCTCCGATGCCCGCCTGATCTCGGCGAGGTTCGCGGTCGATGTGGCGAGGTAGTTGTCGATCGCCTTCGGTGTCCGCAGCTTGCCGATTTGCTGCACCATGAACTTCGCGGCGTCCTTGCACTCCGTCTCGGTCCACGGCTCGGCGGCATCCGCGGGGGCGTCGGGCGACGGCGGCTCGGCTGCTCCGGGAGAGGACGGCGGGGGATTGTCCGCCTCTCCCGGAGCTTCGGCCGTGCTGGGCGTGCCGTTGTCGCCGGCCGAATCGGTGGGGTCAAAATCGGAATGATCATCGTGGTTGGCGTCACGGAACTGTGCCCGCGTCGGTTCCGGCGGAATCGTCGATCCGCTGCCGATGTGCACCATGTCGCGGATTTCCTCGGCACATTGCAGACCGCGGAGAACATCCGCGAAGGCATCACGGAGCGCCCAGGACCGCGCCCGCATCTGCATCATCCGGCGCGGGTACTGCGTCCATGGTCCCGTCTTGCCCCATAGGCCGGCCCTCTGCGCCTCGGCTTTGGTGAAGGCCTGGATCGTCCACTGCTTGCGTCCGAGACGCTTGACCTTGCACGTCGCGATGATCGGGATACCGTCCTTGTCGGTCTCAACGTACTCGTCGATTTCCTCGAGGAGTCCGGATGCCTGTACCAGACCAAGCATCCCGTCCCCCCATATCGTAGGCATCCCGTTGATCACGGCGATGGATTGCAGCGCGGCCATCGGCGTCATGCCGACTTCCATGCCATGCATCATCGCGACGCAGATCATCTCCGTCTTGGCGTTGCCGTTGCGATCGACGAATGCCTTTGGCGCCATGCCGCTCGCCGCGATCACATTCGCGAGCCGATAGGCACCCTCAAAGCTATCGGGCACGATGGGCGCGATCTTGTTGCCGGGCACCAGCGCCGGCTTGGTCGCCGGAAGATTGGTCGGTCTCACGTCGTCGGGCATCGTCGTTCTCCTTGGTTGATGTTCTCACGCCGCTTCGCGGGCGGCATCGTAGAACCGGAAGCCGGGCTTCGCGGCGTTGGGGTCCTTGGCGGCCTTGGCTTCGGCAATCGCCAGTTTCAGTGCAGCCTCCAGCGCGGCCTTTCTGACCACGGGATGCTTGCCGTAGGAGCGCAGCGCAGCGGCCTCGTCCGTGACGACAGCGGTCCAGTTCGACCGCAGCCCGACGGCGCGCGCGGTGTAGTCGCCCTTGATGACGGCTTTCTCCGGCGCCTTTGCTGCGACCTGTTCGGCAGCGGCAGCCCTGCGGGCGGCGTCCTCAGCGGCCTGCTGTGCCCGCAGTGCATCAGCGCCGGCCTGTCGTGCGGCTTCCTCGGCGCGACGCTGGGCCGCGGCGGCTTCCTCGCGCCGGCGTCGGGCCTCCGCCTCCGCCGCAGCCTTCTCGCGCGCCAGCCGGACTTCTTCGGCGCGGAGCCATGCATTGCGACGCGCCACGATCATGTCCTTCGCCTTGGCGAGCAGATCGGTCAGCGGCCGGTATCTGGCATCGATGGCCTTGAGCTGATCCTCGAGCGGTTTCTTCTCCGCGCGGCGAGCATCATCAAGCGCCTTGGTGGTGCCGCGGAGCTGGGCCTCGAAACCGGCGGCGCGATCCGCCATCTCGGCATCGGTGATTTCGGGACGCTCCGTCAGCCATCGGTTGGCAACATCGATGCGCTCGTTGGCTTCCACCGACAGACGCTCGAATTCGATCGGCTCCGGCGGATTATTGGCGCCGATGACGGCGCGCGGGTTGTCTGGCAGAGTGTCCATAATAGCTCCTTCAAAATATCCCAGGCATCTTGGTGAGATCGATGCGACGTTGCGGGGCCGCCGCGATGTGCTCCGGCTTGTGTTCCGCAGCCCATTGAGCCCGCGCCGTCAGGAATCGATATTCAGCCTCATCGATCGGCGTGACCTGACGCAACATGCAGCCCTCAACATCGAGCGGGGCACCACGATCGTCGAGCTGCCAGACGTATCGCCCGCTCGTTTCGGTATCGACGAGACATTGCAGGCGCGGCGACCGATCCAGTTCCTCGCCGTCGATCACGGGCGCACCGAAGAACAGCTTCACGCCGACGATAGGGCCGCTTTTGACGAGACGGGCGCTGTAGTAACGGGGCATCACGCCACTCCCCTTGGATACTCGCCCGCCGGCGTCGGGCGCCCGGCGTAGAACGGCGCGCCCGGCTGGAGGTCGGCCAGCCATACCCGCCGCTGAGCGCGCGTCGTGCGGTCCCGGTCGAACAGCACCTTGCATTGCGCGTTGACATCGACTGTGCGGACGACGCCGCAGCCGTAGAGCCTGTGATAGACCCGATCTCCTGCCTTCATGTCGTCTGCCTTTCTCCGCTTGAGCTCGGTTGCGAGGCTGCGCACTTCGGCGGCCTTGAGTTCGATGCGGCCGGCCCACGTCAGCCAGTCGCGCCATTCCATCTCGCCGCCGGTGGGCGCGACCCAGTGCAGGCCCGGGATGCCGACGAGCGAGCAGTAGGCGCCGGTGCGCAGCGGCTGCACGATGATGCCGCGCTCGGCGAGCCGGGCCTGGATGCGCAGCGGGATCATGACTTCAGCGCCCTCCATCGAGCATTCTCAGCTCTCGTGCTCCAGCGTCGGTAGGAACGTTGCGTACTGTGCTCCGGTCATGCCGAAGGTACTGGCGATCGCATTCAGCGCCGTCATGGGCTGCGGATCGCCCTCGCGGAATTTGTTGTATTCCGTCGGCAGCGGATGGAGATCGGGTGCCACTTTCAGTGCGTATCGCTTGAAACTGCCGTCCGGCTCCGGGCTGCGATTGGTGACGACGATCGACAGGATGGGATCGCTGCCGTCGCCGAGGTCTTTTCGATACAGCGTACCCCAGCGCTCGTCGTGGTCGATCGGCACCGCGCCGGCGTCACGCAGCCACGCCTCCATGCCGCCGGGGTAGCGCTCGATCATGACGCGCTTGACCTCGGCGTTGGTCTCCTTGTCGATTGCTGCGACCGTGATCAGGTCTGGACGATCGACTACGTCGGCGGGCACGCGCACGCCGTGGATCGCATGCACACCCCAGCCGTCACTGAACTGTACCGCCATTCCGTCTGTAGCGTGGAGTCGCCGGCGATCGTCGAACGACACCTTTCTGGGGCGATCGCTGATGCAGCAGATTCCATCCCATGGCGCCCACCAGCAGGCTGATTTTGAGATCGTTGCCCATTGATTCAATAGCTCCAGATCGCCGGGCTTGTACTGCACCCCAATCTCATTGGCGAACAGATAGAACGCCTCCCACGACAACCAGTGCTGACTAGCCCAGCGATTGTTAAGGAAATATGGTTTGAGGCTGCGGAGCTGGCTGTCGAGCTGGCTGTCGAGCTGGCTGTCGAGCTGGCTGTAGAGCTGGCTGCGGAGCTGGCTGCCGAGCTGGCTGCCGAGCTGGCTGTAGAGCTGGCTGCCGAGCTGGCTGTCGAGCTGGCTGCTGATCTGGCTGTCGAGCTGGCTGTAGAGCTGGCTGTGCTGTTTGGCCAGCAGGAGGAAGATGAAATTCACGGCCAGCTCGCACACCGCGGGAGAGCTGAAACAGTAGAAGAGCGGCGTGTTTTTACCGAGCCGACGATAGAAGTCAGTGATGACAACCTTTGCGGTCTCGAAGTCGGCAGGGGCGGTATTCAACCCGTGTGCCAGCCATTCTTCGCGAAACTCGACTAGGCGCTTTTCTTGATCAGGATTCAGTTTGGTGATTTTACGTGCCATTTTACCTCCTGGCGTTCAATCGAGCCGGCGGCATCGCCGGCTCTAAGAACGTCAATCGGCGACGTTCCTGACGCCGGACATGAGGTCGTATTCCCTCTGCTGAATCACGATGTGCGGGCCAGCCGGGATCTGGTGAGTGCGGTGCTCTTCGTGCTTGAGCGCTTCGCCGGCCTCCGGAACATCCAGATACCTGACGCCGCCACCGCCCTCGTCGGCCCTGAACATCGTGGCCCGGCCATAGATCGCATGGCAGTGCCCGGTGACTTCGCCATGCGCCAGCACAACCCGGTTTCCATCGGGCGGAAGTGCCGTGGCGTTCTTCGGGATGCCAGCGGCCGGCACGACCATCACGTCGCCCTGCCGGATTCCTGTCCTCAGCTTCATCTCATGATCTCCAGTTCTCAGGCGGTCATGGGAGGCGGGCCGCCTGGTCCCGCTACGCGTTCCGTGATCAACCTCACGGATTCAATCTCGGCACGCCGCCGGATAGCGGCGTTCGTGGAGCGCAAGGCCGTTTTCAAGGCCGCGGCGCAGATCGTCAGGTCGATCGCCGGCCGTCCGGCATTGCGCCAGCAGTTGGCGACCTTCAGCGAGCCGAACAGGGCGGTCTCGCTCGCCATCGTGGAAGTGATCATGACGGCGTCCTGCCCCTCGGCCGCTTCAGCACGTCGATCTCGACGCGCACGGGCTCGCAGTTCGGCATGAGGGATTCGGCGCGTCTGGCTTCGTCGCGAGCTACCGCTTCGTTCGTGTTGGCGACCGTATAGAGACTGAATGCACCTGCCCATACCCACACCCACACCGTCATCTTCTCCGTCTCCGGGG
>DASZSH010000139.1:0-3226 GCA_035548755.1 Devosia sp. | reverse complement strand
CGGCGCGTCATGCCCCGAGTCGAGCGGCAATCCCTGCTCCTCCAGTGGCAGCAGTGGGCAGACGAGTGGTGGCACAAGCGGTAACACCAGCGGCAGCACGAGTGGCGACAATACCAGCGGCGGCACAAGCGGTGGCGCCAGCGGCAGCACCAGCGGCGACAATACTAGCAGTGGCGCCAGCGGCAGCACGAGTGGCGACAACACCAGTGGCGGCACGAGCGGCGGCACCAGCGGCAACACCAGTGGCGGCACGTGCTCGACATCGGCCGGCTGCTGAGGCGAACCCTTCCAGAGGATACTGCATCCTTGCGATCGATCGGTTTCCCTGCCGGCAACAACTCGGCCCCGGCCAGCGCCGCTGGCGCCCTGACCGGGGCGTCTGGGGCGCTGGCCCTGGTTGGCGCATCCATCTGGCTGCGCGATTGGCTGCAGCCGAACTACATCAAGGCGCTGGCCGTTCTTGCGATCGCCGCGGCAGCGATGACCCTGGTCGAGCTCGTCGTCTATCGCGTCCACCGCAATGCCGGAACCGGCCTCAGCCAGGTGCCGTTGCGGCGGATCGATCTTCACCGGATCGGCCGCAAGCTCATCGGCTTCTGGCTGTGCTGCGGACTCGCTGGGGCGCTCTACTGGATGATTCCCGCCTTTGCCGAAGCGTTCTTCCAGCCCTTTCGGAAAGCGGCATTATTCTTGCTGCCGGGGCTTGTGGCCGTCGCGCCGTTCTACGTCGCCTACGTCGATCGCCGTCAGCATGATCCCGAGGACGCCTACGCCCAGCTCGGGTCCCTGATCCTCGGAGCGACATCGGCCGATTGGGCCGCGCTCTCAGCCCATATGCGCGGTTGGGCCATCAAGGCGTTCTTCCTGCCGCTGATGTTCGTTTTCGTTACGAACGATCTCTCGGCGTTCTGGTCACGCCCGCTTCTGCCCACCCCGCTCGACTTCGAACATGCTTTCTTTCCGGCGATCAGCGCCCTCTACCTCATTGACGTTTCTCTGGCCGCGATCGCCTACACCCTGACGCTTCGCATCCTTGACAGTCACATCCGCAGCGCCGAACCGACGGTAGGCGGCTGGGTCGTCTGCCTCATCTGCTACACACCCTTCAACACGGTCACCGGCCGCTTCCTCCCCTATGACCAGGATGGCCTCTATTGGAACGCCGTTTTCGCGCCTTGGCCCCTCCTCTACGTCCTTTGGGGGAGCGCCATCCTCCTGCTCGTGGCCGTCTATGCCTGGTCGACGGCCGCCTTTGGGCTGCGCTTCTCCAACCTCACCAACCGCGGCATCATCACGGCCGGCCCCTATCGTTGGAGCAAGCACCCCGCCTACATCTCCAAGAACCTCAGCTGGTGGATGATCTCGGTGCCCTTCATCGCCGGCGCCGGCTGGCCGCAGGCGATCCAGTCCTGCCTGCTGCTGGGCTGCGTCAACCTCATCTATTTCGCCCGCGCCAGAACCGAGGAGCGGCATCTGCGCGCCGACCCGGCCTATGTTGCCTATAGCGACTTCATCAGCCGGCGTGGTTTGATCGCGCTGGCGCGCAGCGCCGTGGCCGAGATTGGCGCGCGCGCTCATCGACATTGGCTATGGGGGCCGTCCCTTGGTCGCTCCCGGGAAAGAGTGCCTCCGGACTCCGTCCAAGGGGAGCTCGAGCCGCGCTAGCCTGGCAGCGAAGCTTCGCGGGCAAGCTTCACCAGATCCTCTCTGCGATGCCGGCCGGTCTTGGCGAACAGGTTGAGCATGTGCGTCTTGATCGTGCTTGGCGCGACCGACAGGGCGTTCGCCACCTCGCGGCTCGATTGGCCCGCCACCGTGAGCTCGAGCACGCGGCGCTCCATCGGCGTGAGTTCGAACAGCACGCTCAGCGCATCCATCGGCACCGCGGCCTGCCCGCCGGTATCGGCGATGAACACCGCCGCGACGGACTTCCATGGCGCCCCGCTGCGCGGCGAACGCTGCGCCAGGGGCAGGACGTGAAGCACCAGAGGCGTGCCATCGCGCCTGCGCGCCGGAATGCCGACACCCCGCCGCCCGACACTGACTTCGGACTCGGCGGCAGCGCTCACCGCCCGTTCGAGCTGTTCCGGCGCCAGCACCTGCGTGAGTTGCAGCCTGCCCCCGCTGCTCCGGATCGGGTCGGCAAAACGCAGCATCTCCTGCGCCACCGGATTGGCATAGACAATCGTCATGTCGGCATTGACCAGCACCGCGCCCGACGCCATCGCCGCGAGCGCTCCCTCGAACGTCGCCGCGGCATTCGTCGTCATGTCGAGCAGCCGGCTGATGCGCACCGCCCGGGCCAGATGCGGCCCGAGCAGCCTCAGATCCGCAATGGCTCTGGCTCGATCGGCCCGCGCGACTCGTGCACGGACAGGCCAAGATTGGCATTGGTGGTACGGTCGCTGGCGAGGATCATCGCCACCTCGCCCACGATTCCCTGCGGCTTCATCCATTCGAGATAGAAGCGATTGTTCTTCCAGTGCTGGATCGGGCGCACCTCGCTCGTCACCAGCGGCTCCTCGAGCGGCAACCGCGCGATGGCCTGCACCCCGCCCCATGCCTCGACGATGTCCGCGCCATAGTTGCCCAGGGTCCGCGCATACTCGTCGGGGACGTTACAGAAGGCAAAAATCACGCCGTCGCCACTCGGCACCTTGTTGACCGCCAGCACGGCGATGTGGAAACGGAACTCGACGCGGATCGTCTCGATCGCCGGTTGCCACAGCGCGGGGTCGATCACCGCGTCGTAGATGCCGCTCACGAAGCGGCTGAGCGTCGCGTCGCGCATGTCCGGTCTCCCCCTTCTGGGCAAGCTGGTTCTGCCGCTGGACTAGAACGCCACGCCCCGAGGCAAGTCGAGTCACAACTCTTGCCCGGCCTAGACGCATTGACACGCTTCCGGACATCGGGGATGCCCCAGGATCGAGCATGGAACCGTTCTGCAGACGGTCCGGCCGCCGCCACGGATCGCTGTCGGTCCTCTTGGCGCAACTCGGCAGGGCTTGGCATGCAGGCCCTGATGCGCTAAGTTGTTTCAACAATTCTTGAGATATTGAAATGACGCTGGAAGAACGACAGGCCTTGGATGGCTTTGCGGCCCTGTCCCAGTCGACGCGACTGCGCATGATCCGGGCGCTTGTCGTCGCCGGGCCGGCGGGTCTTGCGGCAGGCGCGGTGGGCGAGGCTGTCGGCGCCTCCTCATCCTCGGCGTCCTTTCACCTCG
>DASZSH010000138.1:0-3886 GCA_035548755.1 Devosia sp. | reverse complement strand
GCCGAGCGCACCGCCGCCTTGAAGGCCATGGCGGCCGCGATCCGCGAGGACGCCGCGCTTATTCTCGCCGCCAACGACAAGGACATGGTAGCCGCGAGCGGCCTCACGCCGGCGCTGAAGGACCGCCTCAAGCTCGACGCCAGCCGTGTCGAGGCGATGGCCAAGGGCGTCGAGGAAGTGGCGGCCCTGCCCGATCCCCTGGGTCAGGTGATGGCCGAATGGGACCGGCCCAACGGGCTTCATATCGCGCGGGTGCGAGTGCCCCTGGGCGTGATCGCGATCATCTATGAATCGCGGCCGAACGTAACGGCCGATGCCGCGGCCCTCTGCCTGCGTGCCGGCAATGCCGCAATCCTGCGCGGCGGCTCGGAAAGCGTGAATTCCTCGGGCGCCATCCTCGCCAGCTTGAAGCGCGCGCTCAAAAGCACGGGTCTGCCCGAGGGCGCGGTCATGCGCGTGCCGGTCCAGGATCGCGCCGCGGTGGGCGAGCTGCTCAAGCTCGACGATCTGATCGACGTGGTGATCCCGCGCGGCGGCAAGTCGCTGATCGAGCGCGTCGCCGCCGAGAGCCGCATCCCGGTACTGAAGCATCTCGACGGCAATTGCCATACCTATGTCGACGGCGCCGCCGATCTCGCCATGGCGCGGAGGATCGTGCTCAACGCCAAGATGCGCCGCACCGGCATCTGCGGCGCAACCGAGACGCTGCTGGTCGACCGCCGCGTCGCCAAGACTTATCTGCCGCCGATCCTGGACGATCTCGCCAAGGCCGGCTGCGAGCTCCGCGGCGACAGCGAGACGCGCGCGCTCGACCACCGCGTCACGCTCGCCAACGACACGGACTGGGATACCGAATATCTCGACGCCATCATCGCCGTGAAAGTCGTGGACGGCGTCGACGAGGCGATCGCCCATATCAACCGCCATGGCTCGCACCATACCGAGGCGATCGTGACCGCCGACGAGAAGGCGGCCGCGAAGTTCATGGCCGAGGTCGATGCCGGCATCGTGATCCATAACAGCTCGACCCAGTTCGCCGATGGCGGCGAGTTCGGCATGGGGGCCGAGATCGGCATCTCGACCGGCAAGCTCCATGCCCGCGGCCCCGTCGGCGCCGAGCAGCTCACCAGCTACAAATATCTGGTGCGCGGCAGCGGCCAGGTGCGCCCCTGACACCCTGCCAAGGCTGGATCGACCCGGTCCGGGCCCGGCGGCGCCCCCGCGTCGGGCTCCTGGGCGGCTCCTTCAACCCGGCTCATGAGGGCCATCGCCAGATCTCGCAGACCGCCCTCCACCGGCTGGGGCTGGACGAGATCTGGTGGCTGGTGAGCCCCCAGAACCCCCTGAAGCCCGAGGCCGGGATGGCGCCCTTCGCCGAGCGGCTGGCCTCGGCCCGGGCGGTGGCCCGCGATCCCAGGATCAAAGTCACGGATATCGAGGCCCGGCTCGGCACCCGCTACACCGCCGATACGTTAGAAAAGCTGACCCGGCGCTTCCCGGGGCACGCCTTCGTCTGGCTGATGGGGGCCGACAACCTGCTCCAGATCCACAAATGGCGGGACTGGCAACGAATATTTCACCTGCTGCCGGTTGCGGTCCTGGCCCGTCCTTCTTATTCTTTGAAGGCGCTGTCCGCTCCGGCGGCGCAGCGTTTCCTGCGGGCCCGTTGGCCGGAACGGCTGGGACGCAGGTTGGTGCAGGCCGAGCCGCCCGCCTGGCTTCTGATCCATGGGCCGCTCAACCCGGCATCGGCGACCGCGATCCGCGCCGCGCGGAGGATGGGACGGCGCGAAGGCAAAGGAGCGAGCACATAACTCCATTGGCAATTGGGCGGACGGGGCACCGCGAGATCAGTGCCGGCCGCTTCGACATCCAAGGGTGATGGCCATCGTCAAGACAACCCGCGCCGGGAAGAGCAAGAGCCCGGCCAGACCGAGCGACCTTCTGCGCATGGTCGAGACGTCGCTCGATGACGACAAGGCCGAAGACATCGTCACCATCGATCTCAAAGGCAAATCCAGCATCGCCGACTATATGGTCATCGCGTCCGGGCGGTCCTCGCGACAGCTCGCGGCGATGGCGGAGCATCTCCATGAGAAGCTCAAGGCCAAGGGGCTCACGCAGGTGGGCGTCGAAGGCGAGCGCCAGGGCGACTGGGTGCTGATCGATGGCGGCGACGTGATCGTCCACCTGTTCCGACCGGAAATCCGCGGCCTCTACAATCTGGAAAAGATGTGGGGCATGGAGCTTCCCGAAGCGGAACGCGTGGCGGCGCTCGGATGAGCTAGAGCCTCGCCGCCGCCCGAGAGGGCGCGCCATCCGGCGGGCTTCACCAACTTCCTCGGTCGCGTCTCGCGCGAAGGGGAAGCAACGGGAATTATGTGCGCCTTAAAGCCAGGCTTGCTCTCTCATAGCTCGTAAAGGAGGGCATGCAGATGCTTCCGCAAATCGAGCAGGTGACGGCCCCAGTGAAAGCGGTAGCCCCAGAGATACTGGTTGGCCGCGACCTGGTGCGAACCGAGATCCCATAGGGCGAGCACGTCGCGCAGCTCGGCATCGATATCGATCAGATCGTCGATCGCGTCCCCGAGCGCCGGCGATTCGTCGATTCCTTTCGACTCCACGACCGAATAGAAACCGAGCTCCGGAAATCGCGCGCCGATCTCCCGATAGGCCCTTTGATGCCAGTCCGGCGGATGATCGGTGACGTCGTAGTCGAAATCCGTCCCCGTCAGGCCATGATAGGCATAGGCCAGATGGTCGAGCGCCGCGGCCAGCGCCTGAAGCCGCGCGGTCTTCGACGCCGGCGGCGCCTTGATCAATTCCAGGAAGTTGCGGACCGGGAGAGCCAAGTCTGAGGACGGCATGGAACTGTTCCTCGGGGCCGCAACCTTGTGCCAACCGTCGCGACGAGGTCAATAAGCACGCCGGATTATTCCCCCAGGCAAAGGATGCGGACATTCCCGACTCTGGCTCCGACCGACAGGCCGCCTCGAAGGCCGCGCCAAAGCTGTGGCCAGGTTCGCGATCGGGAGGCGGGCTGCTAGGATGATCCCAAGGCGGCCCCAGACCGGGTTGCCGTGAATTCGCGCGGGGTCGCCGGTAACCGGAGGAGGCCGCGATGCGTAAGGATGTGGCGTTCAAGACCGAGGATGGCGTGACGCTGCGGGGCTGGCTCTATCAGCCCGACAAGGCCCGCAGCCCCGTGCCGACGATCGTGATGGCGCACGGCTTCTCGGCCGTGAAGGAGAACTATCTCGACAAGTTCGCCGAGGTCTATGCCGCGGCCGGCCTCGGCGCGCTCGTGTTCGACAACCGCAATTTCGGCGCCAGCGACGGCGAGCCGCGCCAGCATATCGATCCCAGGCAACAGGTGTCGGACTATCGCGACGCCATCACCTACGCCTCGACGCTGCCGGAGGTGGATGCGGACAGGATCGGCATCTGGGGCTCGAGCTATAGCGGCGCCCATGTGCTGGTCGTGGGCGCGCTCGACCGCCGCGTCAAATGCGTCGTCTCGCAGGTGCCGCTGATCAGCGGCCATCGCAACGCCCGGCGCCTGATCCGCGCCGACCTGATCGCGGCCGTCCAGGGCATGTTCGTCGAGGACCGCAAGGCCCGCTATGCCGGCAAACCGCCCGGCATGATCCCCGTCGTCTCGAACGACCCGGCTGCCCCTTGCGCGCTGCCGACGCCGGATTCCTACGAGTGGTTCACCGAGACCGGAAAGCTCCGGGCACCCGCCTGGCGCAACGAGGTGACGCTGCAATCGGTCGAGCTCTTCACCGAATACGAGCCCGGCATCTATATCGAATATGTCAGCCCGACGCCGCTGCTCCTGGTGGTCGCGGCGGGCGATCACCTGACCGTGGCCGACGAGGCGCTC
>DASZSH010000137.1:0-56891 GCA_035548755.1 Devosia sp. | reverse complement strand
ACGGCGCGCTCGGCGATCGCCTGGGCGCCCGCCGCGTCGCCGGCGTCGACGAGGTTGAGGGTGACGCCCGGGTTGGCGGCCTCGAACTTGGGCTTCACGATGTTGGTCCAGAAATCGAGGATGTTCTGGTCCGAGTCGGTGTACCAGTCGATGCGACCGGCCGCGGCGAAGGCCATTTTCGGGAGCAGGGCCGCCCCTGCTGCGGCCGCGCTGGCCGAGATCATAAAGTCACGACGTTTCATGTGGTTCTCCCTTGGGCTGCCGGACGATTCCGGTCCGATCGATCTCCGCCGACCTTGCTCGTGACACTAACCCCCGCTGAGCCTCTGGCAAGAGAAAAATAGACCGGAAATTCCATTGTGACGGTTCGGCGCGCGAATTATTCCGCGCCGGACCGCAAAGGGTTAGACGTCAAAGACATGACAGGGGTGTGAAGGGTGGGTGGCGAGCGGTGGCGCTGCGGGGCAGCCCTGCCCCGTTCAGTCGATGGCGATCCAGCACTCGCTGAATTCGTAGCCGCCGACCAGCCCGTTCCAGACGAAATCGGGCTTGCCGACAACCCTGAGGCCGGGCAGCGCCAACAGGCGGCCAAGGAAGATGGCGCTCTCTTCCATGGCGATGAAGGCGCCCGGGCAGCGGTGGCGGCCATCGCCGAAGCCCATCGCCGGGGCGCCCGTGCGCGGATCGGGCATCCGGCGATCGGGATCGAGATGGAAGGGGCAGGCGCCCACCGCCTCGGCATCGGCATTGACCGAGCGGATATCGACCACGAAGTCCTGCCCGGGCTCGACATGCACGCCATTGGGCAGGTCCATCGGCTGGGTGGCGCGGCGGTAGAGCCGGCCGATCACCGGCTCGAGGCGAAGGATCTCCTCGAGAATGGCGCGGCGCTCCTCCATGCCGGCGGCGACGAAGCGGCGGGAGAGCTCGGGGCGCTCGATGAGGTGAAGGGCGGCGATAGTGATGAACTCGCGCGTGGTCACCATGCCCGCCGCGCCGAAGATGACGCATTCGGTGAGGATTTCGCGGTCGCGGTAGCCGATGGAGATGAGGTGCGAGATCACATCCTGGCGCGGGGTCCTGCGGCGCCGGCGGATGCTCGGCCAGACATCGAGCAGATAGAAGACCATGAGCTTGAGCTGGCTGAGCGCGTAACGCGGCCAGAGGCCCAGGGTGACCTTGTCGTCCACAGGCGCGTTCTTGAGAAAGCCCGCGATGCGCCCGGGCATGCCGGGCAGCAGATGCTCGGTGAGGCCGGCGATCTCGGCGGCGACGGTCACCGACATGTCCATGGCCATGAGATCGAGCCGGCCCTCCTTGTCCTCTTCGAGGCGGTCGATGAGGCGGGAGGTCTCGCGCTCCATGAGCCCGACATAGCCCTCCTCGACGGCGCGCGGGGCGAAGAAGCGGGCGGTGGCGCGGCGCATCTCCTGGTGCTCAAGGCCATCGAGGAAAAGCACGGGCAGGCGCATGATGGAGCTCAGCCGGCGCACCATATTGGCGCCAAAGCCGTTCTGCTCGACCTCGCCGCGCAGCACGGCGCGGGCCAGGGCGTGGGTGTGAACGTGAAGCGCACCCTTTTCGTCGCGAACGAGCGGCGGCTGGGCGGACCATTGCGCCAGACGCGCCGTCTTGCGGTCGTCGCGGGCAGAAGCGGGATCGGCGGCAACGTCGGACATGGCGGGTCCTCCCGGCAAGAGATTAGCCCGATGACGGAGGAAGGGCCAGCAGGCCGATCAGCCGTCGGGCGTTCGCTCCCCAGGGGGAATGCCCGCCGACCGAAAGGGGCCGGCCGTCAGATCACCTCGAGATCGTCGCGGTCGGGAAGCTCGGGGAAGGGCGCTGTGGGCAGAGCCTGGTACCAGTAGGCGACCGAGGCGATATCGTCCTGCAGCGGCAGGTAGCGGCGGGCCGGGCCGCGCTCGGTGCGCCAGCCGAGCGCCTGGATGGTGACGCGCAGATCGGCGGCGAAGCGCACCGGATCGCTCAGATGCCAGCGATACAGGCCGAAGCGCTGCTGGCTCTGATAGGCGCCATCGGGGCGGATGACCTGGCAGAGGCCCGAATAGGGGGAGGTGAATTCGCGATAGCGGCTCTCCATGCCGGAATCGGCGAGATTGCCGCCATCGAAATTGTAGGCGCCGCAGAAATAGTCTTCGGTGCCGGTGCCGCAGATGGTGGGGAACTCCCGGTCGCCATCGAGGAAGAACTTGATTTCACCCTCGCCCCACCAGCCGGAGTTGTTGACCCCCCAGGCCATGTAGGTGCCGACATAATGGCCCTGGCCCCTGACGCCATCGAGGATGGTGTAGTCGCTCCTGTAAGGGAGCGGATTGGTGCGGCGGAACTGGGCGTGGAAATAGGCGGCGTCGTCGGGCACATCGGTGAGGGTGTAGTTGAGCTGCCAGTAGATGACGCCGCTCGATTCGGGATCGCGGTTTTCGAGCGTGACGCGGGCGCGCTTGCGGAAGGGCATTTCCCAGTAGCAGTTGAAGGCGCGGCCGGGATTGACGCAGACGGCGAGCGACTGGACGGGAGCGAAAACGCCCCAGCCGTTGCAGAAGAAATCGCCGATCGGGCTTTCGACCGAGGGCTGCTCCTGCTCATCCCAGTAGATGCGCAGGATGAGATCGCGCCAGCGCAGATTGGCCGGCGTGATCCAGAACTGCTGGATGGCCCCCATGCCCCGGATATCGGCGAGGGTAAGGGTCTCGCCCGGCGCGATCTCGACCGAGGGCGAGATCTTCCAGCCCCGGCCAAGGCCGCGGGCATGCGCAGCGCCCGTGCCTTCGGTCGCCATGCCGCCCCTGCCCTTCTCGCCGGTGAAATTCTCGGGCGAGATGGAACGCGTGATGGCAGAGGACAGGCGATGGAGGCTGGAGAGGCTGGAGCCGAGACCGTTGTAGGAGGGCATGACGAGGGGTCCGTGGGATGGAATGAGCCGCAAGCTTAGCCCAGTCCACGACGGCAGATCGAGGCGTTGCGCGCAACCTCGCCCGCGCAGGGCGGCAGAGCGGGCAGGCGGCATGAGAACGCCTCGGGCGCGAGGTTTGTTGTCGGGCGCACGGCGCTGCCCTAAGATGACGCCGGTGGCGCCTTCCGGCCCGGATGATCTACGCCACGGCCGGTGCGCCTCAGGAACGAAACATACGGCGCGCAGATGGCGACTTGCCCAAAATGCGGGTTCGGCAATGCCGAGACCGCGAAATTCTGCAGCAATTGCGGCAATCCGCTCGAGCTGCCGCGCGCCATCGAGGGCGAGCGGAAGTTCGCAACGATCCTGTTTGCCGACGTGGCGCGCTCGACGGCCATCGCCGAACGCCTCGACCCGGAGGACTGGGCGCTGGTGATGAACGGCGCCTTCGCCTTCATGAACGCGGCCGTGTCGCGCTATGGCGGCACGGTTTCGCGGCTGCTGGGAGACGCCATTCTGGCGCTGTTCGGGGCGCCGGTGGCGCATGAGGACGACGCCGAACGGGCGGTGCGCGCCGGGCTCGAAATCCAGCAGCAGGCGATGGCCTATGCGCGGACGGTGAAGCAGCAATATGGCTTCGATTTCGACCTCAGGGTCGGGATCAACACCGGCACGGCGGTGCTCGCCTTCGTGGGCGATGCGATCCGCACCGAATACACGGCGATGGGCGATGCCGCCAATGTTGCGGCGCGGCTGCAGAGCATGGCGGAGCCGGGCACGGTGCTGATCAGCGCCGACACGCACCGGCTGGTGCGCAACCTGTTCGACTTCAAGCCGCGCGGGCCGCTGGCCATGAAGGGCAAGCAGGACCCGGTCGAGACCTATGAGGTCACCGGCGCCCGCGCCGTGCCGGGGCGGACGCGCGGCCTCGAGGGGCTGGAATCGCCGCTGGTCGGGCGCGACCGGGAAATCGGCCTGTTGCGCGAAAAGTTCAGCGGGCTCGACCGCGGGACGGGCAGCGTGGTGGCGATTGTGGGCGAGGCGGGCCTGGGCAAATCGCGGCTGGTGGCGGAACTGCGCAGCCTCAACGAGGCGCGGCAGCCCGGCGGCACGATCTGGCTCGAGGCGCGCGCCATCTCGTACGGAACCTCGATCCCCTACTTTCCCTGGCGCACGCTGGGGCGGCAGATGATCGGGGCGAGCGAAGCCGATGCGGCGCCGGCGGTGCGCGAAAAACTCGGCCAGTTCATGGCGCGGCTGAGCCTCAGGCCGCTCGATACGCCGTTCTACGAGACGATGATGGCGGTGGACAGCGAACAGAGCCGCCTCGCGCTCGGGAGCCTTTCGGGCGACGCGGTGGTGAATGGGGTCGCCGCGGCGGTGGTCAACTGCATCAAGAGCGCGCTGCATGCCGGGGGCGGCGGGCCGCGGCCGCATGTGATGGTGATGGACGACCTGCACTGGTCGGACAGCGCCACGCTCGAGCTCATCGCGCAGGTGGCGACGCTTGCAAGCTTCGAGCCGCTGCTCATGGTGTGCGTGCTCAGACCCGACCGCCGCGCGCCGAGCTGGGCCCTTCTCGACCGGCTGCAGGCCAGCCTGGGCAGCGCGTTCGAGCGGATCGACCTCGAGCCGCTGCCGGCGGAGGCCTCGCGGGAACTGCTGGGCAATCTGCTGCATATCGAGGACCTGCCCGAGAGCATCCGGGCGCGGATCCTCGAGCGCTCCGAAGGAAACCCGTTCTATCTGGAGGAGGTGCTGCGCTCGCTGATCGATGGCGGGCAGGTGGTGCGCGAGGGCGAACACTGGCGGGCGACGCGCGATATTGTGGACGCGACGATCCCCGATACGCTGGCCGGCGTGCTGAGCGCGCGCATCGACCGGCTGCCGGATGCGACAAAGCGCGTGGCGCAGACAGCCTCGGTCATCGGCCGCGTCTTCGCGCACCGGGTGCTGCAGGCGATGTGCCTGAGCGGCCCGGCGGGGGAGCAGATCGAGCACGTGGAGCCGCACATCGCCACGCTTTCGTATGAGCAGCTGGTGCGGGAGAAGGCGCGCGAGCCGGAGCGCGAATATATCTTCAAGCACGCGCTGACCTGCGAGGCCGCCTATGGCCTGCTGCTCAAGTCGCGCCGGCGGGAGCTGCATGCGCGCGCCGGCAAGGCGATGGAGGCGCTGTTTCAGGCGCGGCTGGACGAGCTCGCCCCGATGCTGGCGATGCACTTCACGGAAGCCGAGGACCTGCCCAGGGCGCTCGACTACGCGCAGCGGGCGGCGGCCAATGCCAAGCGGCTGTTCGCGGCGCATGAAGAGCTCATGCAGCGCGAGGCGATCCTCAAGCTCATCGACCGCATGCTCGAACTGCCGCCAGCCACGATCATCGACGCCACGCTCGACTGGGTGGTGGTGCGCATGCGGTTCGCCAAATATGAGGGCCTGCTCGAGCGCCTCGACATGGCGCTGCACCTGGCGCGCGAGAGCAACGACACGGCGCGGCTGGCGAGCGCCCTGAGCTGGGTGGCCAATGTGCACATGGTGACGGGCTTCCCCTCGCGCGCGGCGCCGTATCTGGTCGAGAGCGCCGAGCTCGCGGGCAAGCTGGGCGACGACCGGCTGCTGCTTCTGCCGCTGTTCTTCGGCACCTGGTCGATTGTCGATCGCGACCCGGCGGGGGCGGTCGACAAGCTCGAAGAGGTGATCAAGATCGCGCGGGAGCACAATGTTGTCGACGTTCTCGGCCATGCGCTGGCCTACAAGGCGATCGCCCTGGCGCGGCTGGGGCGGTTCGACGAAGCGCGGGCCAGGCTCGCCGACTCGCTCGAGGTGGAGAAGCTCACGCCCTCGCCGGTCAAGCGGGCGGACATCCACATCGCGGCGGCGATGGCGCTTTACGACATGGACGAGATCGACGAAGGGCTGGAGCATGCCCGGATCGGCGCGCAGCTCGCGCTCGACGCGCGCGGCTTCGAATGCGCCTGCGCCGGCTATTTCAGCGTCGGCTACGGCAAATACGAACAGCACCTGATCGAGGACGCGCTGACCGACCTCGGGCGCTCGCTGAGCCTTGCCAAACAGGCCGGGTTCGACGGCTACATGAACATGATCCACGGCATGATCGCGGCGGCGGAGTTCGAGAAGGGCCAGCCGGCGGCGCTCGAGCGGATGCGCGCCGCGCTCAAGAACGCGCGGGAGCTGCACGACGAATACGCCTCGGCGCTGCTTACCCTGCCGCTCGGGCGGAACCTGCTCAAGCTCGGCCGGCTACAGGAGGCGCTCGAGACGCTGCAGCCGGCGATCGCCTATTTCCGCGAGAACGGCATGTGCCCCTATCTGGTACACGCGCTCGATCTCAGCGCCGATATCGAGGACGCCGCGGGCATGGCGGGCGAGGCCGCAGAGGCCCGCGCCGAAGCGGAGCGGCTCAGGGCCTCGATCGGCCTGCCGCCGCCGCAGGCGGCCGGCCATGCCCGGGCGGCGGAGAGGTGACATGGACAAGCCGGTGATCGTCGCGGTGGACGACGAACCCTCGGTGCTGGCGGCCGTTTCGCGCGACCTCAGGCGGCGCTACGGGCCAGACTACGAGGTGCGGCGGGCCGCCTCGGGCGCGGAAGCGCTGGCAAGCCTCCGCGAGCTCAAGCTCGAGAACCGGGCGGTGGCGCTCATTCTGGCGGACCAGCGGATGCCGGGGATGACGGGCGTGGAGCTCCTGCGCGAGGGGCTGGCGCTGTTTCCGGACGCCAAGCGCGCGCTGCTCACGGCCTATGCGGACACCGACGCGGCGATCCGGGCGATCAACGAGGTGCGGCTCGACCACTATCTGATGAAGCCGTGGGATCCGCCGGAAGAAAAGCTCTATCCGGTGCTCGACGACCTGCTGGACGACTGGCGCGCCGGCTACCACCCGGCTTTCGAAGGGGTGCGGATCGTGGGCAACCGCTGGTCGGCGCATGGCCACCGGATCCGCGATTTCCTCGCACGCAACCTCATTCCGTATCGCTGGCTCGACATCGAGTCGGACGCCGAGGCGGCGCAGCTGGCGGGGCTGGCGGAAGCCGGGCCCGACGAGCTGCCCCTGGTGCTGCTCGCCGACGGCAGCACGCTCAAGCGGCCGGAAACGCCGATGCTGGCGGAGCGGCTGGGACTGCATACGCGCCCGAGCCTGGAGAGCTACGACCTGATCGTGGTGGGCACGGGGCCCGCCGGACTCGCAGCGGCGGTCTATGGCGCCTCGGAGGGACTGCGAACCGTGCTGATCGAGCGGGAAGCGCCGGGTGGCCAGGCCGGGACGAGCTCGAGCATCGAGAACTATCTGGGATTTCCCGCCGGGCTCAGCGGCGCGGACCTGGCGCGGCGCGCGGTGGCGCAGGCCAGGCGCTTCGGCGCGGAAATCCTGAGCCCGCTCGAGGCGGTCAAGCTCGAAACGCGCGATGGCTACCACCTGCTGACGCTCAGCGACGGCTCGACCATCGCATCGCAGGCGCTGATCGTTGCGACCGGCGTCTCCTACAGGCTGCTCGACGTCCCGGGCGCGGAACGGCTGGCTGGAGCGGGACTCTACTACGGCGCGGCGATCACCGAGGCGCTGCGGCTGAGCGGAGAGGACGTGTTCGTGGTGGGCGGGGGCAATTCGGCCGGACAGGCGGCGCTCTATCTGGCGCGTTATGCGAAATCGGTGACCATTCTGGTGCGCGGCAAATCGCTGGCGGACTCGATGTCGAAGTATCTGATCGAACGGATCGAAAGCGCCGACAACGTTCACCTCAGGACGATGGCGTCGATCAGCGCACTGCACGGGGAGACCAGCCTCGAGGCGATTTCGCTCAAGGATGCGCAAAGCGGCGAGATCAGCAAGGCGCCCACGCATGCGGTGTTCGTGTTCATCGGGGCGGCGCCGCGCACCGACTGGCTCAAGGGCACGCTGCAGCTCGACGAGCAGGGCTATGTGCTCGCCGGCAGCGATCTGAGACACGAGCCGGGGCGCCGGCCCGAGGGCTGGACGGCAGAGCGCGAGCCGTTCTGGCTCGAAACCAACGTGCCCGGCATCTTCGCGGCGGGCGACGTGCGGCGGCGCTCGACCAAGCGGATCGCCTCGGCGGTGGGCGAGGGAGCCATGGCCGTGCAGTTCGTGCATCAGCATCTGAGCGGGCCGGCGCCGGCGGCGCGGCCGGCGGCACCGGCAAACGCCTGAGGCGAGCGTGGACCCGCAGCACCAGGAAGATTTCGTGCGGCAGGTCCCGCTGTTTGCCGACCTCACGGCCGAGGAAATCGCCGATCTGGTGCGCTCGTCGCGGCTGATCTTCGCCACGCCGGGCGAGCGGCTGATCGAAGAGGGCACGCCGGGGGATTCGATGTTCATCGTGCTCGAGGGCGAGCTCGAAGTCACCAAGCGCGAGGGCAGCCGCGACGTGCTGCTGGCGACGCGCCGGCCGGGCGAATTCATCGGCGAAATGTCGCTGCTCGAACAGGCGCCGCGCTCCGCCTCGGTGCGCGCCGTGGCCGAGAGCACGCTGCTGGCCATCGGACCGGACGCCTTCAGCAGCCTGCTCCGCCACCGTCCGATGGCGGCGACAACGGTGCTCAGGACCGTGGCAGCACGGCTGCGCAGCACCGAGGCCTCGCTGGTGCAGGCCGACAAGCTCGCCTCGCTGGGCACGCTCGCCGCAGGGCTCGCCCATGAGCTCAACAATCCGGCGGCGGCGATCCAGCGCAGCAGCGGCACGCTCAGGGGGGCGATCCAGGAGTGGCACGAGCGCAACAGGGAGGTGGCCGCGCTCGCCCTCAGCGAGGCGGAACGCGCGCAGGTTGCAGAGCTCGAAGCGGAGATGTTCGCGGACGGCGGGCGCCCGGTGCTGACCGGCCGCGAAGAATCGCAGCTCGAAAAGCGGCTCGAGGACCGCGGCGTGGCGGAAGCCTGGGCGGTGGCCCCGCCGCTTGCGGCGGCAGGGTACACGCTGGAGCGGATCGAGGCCCTGGCGGCGGCGCTTGCACCCGAACATTTCGCGCCGATCGCGGGCTGGCTTGCGGCAGGGCTGCTGGTGCAGCAGCTCATGGGCGAGATCGAGACCAGCGCAAGGGCCATCTCTTCGATCGTGCATGCGGTCAAATCGTATGCCTATCTCGACCAGGCGCCGGTGCAGGATGTGGACATCAGGGCGAGCCTCGAGGACACGCTGACGATCCTCAACCACAAGCTCAAACACGGCATCGAGGTGCGCCGGGCCTATGCCTCGGACCTGCCGCGGATCGAAGCCTATGCCGGCGAGCTCAACCAGGTGTGGACCAACATCATCGACAACGCCGCGCAGGCAATGGACGGGAACGGCGTTCTCGAAATTGCGGCGCAGCGGCTGGGCGAGGAGGTGGAAGTCCGGATCGCCGACAACGGGCCGGGCATTCCGCCGGAAATCGCCAGCAGGGTGTTCGATCCGTTCTTCACCACCAAGGCGCAGGGCGTAGGGACCGGACTGGGCCTGCATATTGCGCACAACATCGTCGCCAACCACCATCGCGGCCGCATCACCTTCACCTCTCGGCCGGGACGGACGGAGTTCCGCATCGTGCTGCCGGTGAGGCTCAGGGACGGCAAAAAGAGCTGACCGATGAAAACATGCGGACACCTGTCGCTTCTCAGAGAGACCGAGCCAAGCTCCGCCGATGCCTGCGCGGAATGCCTGGCGGCGGGGTCGAGCTGGGTTCACCTGCGCATCTGCCTGACCTGCGGTCACGTGGCCTGCTGCGACAGTTCGCCCAACAGGCATGCGCGCAAGCACTTTCACGCCAGCGGGCACCCGCTGATCGGCTCCTACGAACCCGGCGAGACCTGGCGCTACTGCTATGCCGACGACGCCATGCTGGAGCCGGCGCGGGAGCCGCCGCGGCGCAGGTGAGGCCCCCCGCGGGCGGGCCTGCCTCGCGCGGCAGCGCCCCTCCACCGGGCTTGATTGACATCAATACGAACGCACGGGCCGGGGGCTAGTGATTTGCCGACCTTACCAGCCATGAGCCCGAAGGAGGCTACCGTGCCGGGATTGATGAAAAGGGCCGTGCTGCTCGCGGGGATTTCGCTGGCGCTCGGCGTGACGGCCGCACAGGCGGCGACGGTCGTGGCCGTCTCGCTGTGGGACAAGGGCGCGGCGGCGAGCATGCCCACAACGCTGACCTATGGCGCGCCAGGGCTCGACATGTCGCAGGCGAGCATGGGCATCAAGGCCGAGCCGGCCACGGCCAAGGCCGGCGTGGTGACCTTCCACGTGACCAATACCTCCAAGGATACGGTACACGAGATGATCGTGATGTATCTGGCCGATCCGAGCAAGCCGCTCCCCTATCTCGCGGCCGAATCGCGGGTGGACGAGGACAAGGCCGGCGACAAGGGCGAAGTCTCCGAGCTCGACCCCGGGGCCTCCGGCTCGCTCACGGTGGCGCTCAAGCCCGGCAAGTATCTGCTGATCTGCAATGTGCCGGGCCACTTCGCGGCCGGCATGTGGACCCAGTTCGAGGTAACCAAGTAGGCGGACCGAGCCGATCGGGCTCTGCGGAGCCCGATCGTTCCGGCTCTCAGGCGCCGCCGCGCAGAGCGAGCGCCCGCTGCGCGCGGATCGAGAAGACGAGCAGCGCCACGACCGTGACCGCGAAGGGGATCATGCGGATGAGCTCGGGCGGAATCCACGCAAAGAGCCCGGGCAGCACCGTGGTGAGGCCGTCGAAGGCGCCGAAGAGGAGCGCAGCAAACAGCACCCCAACCGGATGGCGCGCGCCGAGCAGCACTGCGCCGAGAGCGATGAAGCCGCGCCCGGCGGTCATGTTGGCGGTGAAGCCGATGTAGTTGAACATTGCGAGCTGGGCGCCGCCGAGGCCGGCGAGCGCGGCCGAGACGATCAGGCTCCAGGCGCGGACCTTGTCCACCGGGATGCCGGCGGCTTCGGGCGCAGCGGGATATTCGCCGACGGCACGCAGCCAAAGGCCCCAGGGCGTGCGGTAGAGGAAATACCAGATGGCGAAGACGAGGAAGGCAGCGACCCAGCTCAGCAGCGAATGGCCCGACAGGAGCGCGACCAGGATCGGGCCGATGCCGGGGATGGCCGACAGCACGGACAGATCGAGGGCAGGAATGGCGCCCGAGGGGAGATTGATGGAGGTGCCCTTGTCGCCATGCGTGGCGATGGAGAGGGCGAACACAGTGCCGCCGGTCGCAAGCGCGCCGATGGCGAAGCCGACGATGATGATGTCGGCCTTCATGCGCAGATGGAAGAAGGCCATGATGGCGCCCACCGCTGCGCCGGCGCCAAGGCCGGCCAGCACGCCGACATACCAGGGCGCATAGGCCGAGACGATCACCGCGCTGAGGCAGCCGATGAGCATGATGCCATCGAGCGCGACGTTGAGCGCGCCCGACAGATCGGCAATGAGGCCGCCGAGCGTTGCCAGCAGCAGCGGGGTCGAGGTGCGGATGATGGTGGCGAGGAAGGCCGCCGAGAAGATGGTGACGAGGAGCTCGTTCACTTGCGGCCCTCCCCCTCCAGCGGCGCGCCTGCCCGCATGGCGCGGCCGCCGCGGCCGGCGAGCCGCATCAGCCAGGCGCGGCCGGGAATGTTGAACTGGGAGGCCACCAGCAGAATGATGATGGCCGCAACGACGCTGATCACCTCGGCGGGCACATCGGTGCGGATGTTCATGAGCTGCGCGCCCTGGCGGAGGTAGGCGTAGAACATGGCGACGACGGGCACAGCGAGCGGGCGGTTGCGCGCGACGATGGCGATGAGGACGCCTTCGAAGGCGAAGCCGCCCTCGAACAGCACCGTCAACTGGCCGAAGGCCTGGCCCTGCACGAACATCGACCCCAGCAGGCCGCCGAGCATGCCGGAGATCGTCATGGCCGAGACCATGATGAATTTCGAGCGGATGCCGGCATATTCGGCAAAGCGCGGGTTGTGGCCGACGAGGCGAAGCTTCAGCCCCCAGCTCGTGCGGTAGAGCGCGAACCAGACGACAAGGATCGACAAGATGGCGAAGATGAGGCCCAGATCGATGCGCGTGTTGGCCACCAGCACCGGATAGAGCGACGTTTTGGGGAAGCGGTCGGTGGTGAGCAGACCGCTGCCAGGCGGCACGAGCTGGACGCGCACGAGGAAATTGCATAGCTCGATGGCGATGTAGTTGAGCATCAGCGTGGAGACGATCTCATTGGCGCCCAGCCGCGCCTTGGCGATGCCGGGCAAAAAGCCGTAGAGGCCGCCGGCAAGCAGGGCGCAGATGATGCCGAGCGGCAGGCCCAGCCAGGTCTGCCCGATGGGCGAGAGCGCCACGTAGCTAGCCGCCAGCGCGCCGACATAGACCTGGCCCTGGACCCCCAGGGCGAATTGGCGGGCCTGGAAGACGAGGCTGAAGGCGAGGCCGGTGACGCTCAGCTTGGCGACATCATCGACCCACAGCCCGATGGTGCGGGTGCGCGAAAACGGCGCGGTCAGCAGCGTCATGAAGGCATCGGCTGGCGCCTTGGAGACAAAGACGATGATCAGCATCGTCGCGATCATGGCGATGAGGAGCGCCACGACCGACCGCCCGAGTTCGCGACCGGCGATGGACCAGCGGGTGGGCGGCCGCATATTGCCGGCCGCGGTGGCGGCGGGCAGCGAGGCAGCGGGTGCGGCTTCAGTGCTCATGCGAGGCCAGCCGTGAATTCGTTGGGGCTTTGTTCGGAAAGGCCGAGCATATAGGCTCCCAGCGTTTCCGGACTGAGGTCCTCTCGGTTGCGGAAGGCAGCGACGATACGGCCGCGATAGAAGACGAGCAGCCGATCGGAGAGCGCGAGCAGCTCGCTGAGATCAGCCGAGCTCAGCAGCACGGCGGCGCCGGCGTCGCGCGCGGCGGCGATGGTCTTCCAGATGAACTGGGTGGCTCCCAGATCAACGCCGCGGGTGGGCTGGCTGACGAGAAGCAGGCGCGGCTGCTCGCTGAGCTCGCGGGCCACCACGACCTTCTGCATGTTGCCGCCCGAGAGGGTGCCGACCGGCACGGCGGGGCCGTTGACGCGGATGGAGAAGCGCTCGATCAGCCTTTCGGCATTGGCCCGGATAGCCTTGAGATCAAGGATGCCAGCGCGGACATAAGTCCTGTCGCGCAGGCGGGTGGCAACGATGTTTTCGGCGACGGTTGCGCCGGTCGCGAGACCCTGAGCGATGCGGTCTTCGGGAATGGAGGCGATACCGAGGCTGCGCCGCTCAAGCACGCTCAGCGGCACGATGTCGAGATCGCCCACGCGGATCTCGCCGGCGACGACGTGACGGAGGCCGGCAATGGCCTCGATCACCTCGGCCTGGCCGTTGCCCTCAACCCCCACGAGCCCGACGATCTCGCCCGCCCGCACGCTGAGGCTCAGATCGCGGCAAATGTCGGCCCCGCGCGCATTGACGAGGCGCAGCCCCTTCACGTTGCACACGCTGTCGGTAGGGCTGGTGTGGGCGCGATCCACGCGCAGCGTCACATCGCGGCCAACCATCATGGTGGCGAGCTGGTCCTCGGTGACCTCGCGGGCCTTGACTGCGCCGACGGTCCTGCCCTGCCGCATCACCGTGATGGTATCGGAAATCTCGAGCACCTCGGGCAGCTTGTGGGCGATGAAGATGACGGTGCGCCCCTGCTCGATCAGCGAGCGGATGGCGACGAAGAGCTCGGCGACTTCCTGCGGGGCGAGCACGGCGGTTGGCTCGTCGAGAATGAGCACGCGGGCGTTGCGGTAGAGCGCCTTTAGGATTTCGACGCGCTGCTGCTGACCGACCGGAAGGGTGCGGACCGGCGGCAGCGGATCGACGTTGAGGCGGAATTTGTCGCTAAGGGCGCGGACCTCGGCGATGGCCCTGTCGCGGTCGAGCCGGATGCCACGGCTTGGCTCGGAGCCCAGAACGACGTTCTCGTAGACCGAGAAGGAGGGGACGAGCGAGAAGTGCTGGAAGACCATGCCGATGCCGGCATCGATGGCATCGCGCGGGCCGGAAAATTGCATGAGCCGGCCATCGAGAGCGAGAGTGCCGGCATCCGGGCGCTCGATTCCGAAGAGAATCTTCATGAGGGTGGACTTGCCAGCGCCGTTTTCCCCCACGACGGCATGCACCTCGCCCTTTTCGACCGAAAGGTTCACTCCGTCATTGGCGACAACGCCGCCCGGATAGACCCTGCCGATGCCCTTAGCTTCGATGAACGCCAATGCCGTCCCGCCCCGATCGATGCAAGGCGCCGCAGCGGCGGGCCGCGGCGCCTGGGTTCAGCCTAAGGCCTACTTCATCACGGTGTCGACCTTGATGCCGCCGGCGTCGATCTGCTTTTCGAGATCGTCGATCTTGGCCTGCAGATCGGCGGGCACGATCTTCTGGTAGTTCTCGTTCTTGGAGATGCCCACGGCACCTTCGCTGAGGCCGAGGAGTTCGCCCTTGCCGTATTCCTGCTTGCCCTCGATGGTCGCCTTGAGGGCGAGATAGAGCGACTGGCCGACCTTCTTTTCGACCGAGGTGAAGATCACCGCTGCCTGGGCCGGATCGGAATCCTTGAAGATGGCATACTGGTCGGAATCGACGCCCACGGCGAGCTTGCCGCCGCCGGCATCGCGCACGGCCTGGAGAGCCCCGATGCCGGTCGCGCCCGCGATCGGGAAGATGATGTCGGCGCCCTGGCCGAGCTGGGCGAGCGCAATCTCCTTGCCCTTGGCCGGATCGGAAAAGGTGCCAGCGACCTCGTTGAGAATCTTGATATCGGCCTTGGCGGCCTTGGCGCCCTGATCGAAACCGACCTTGAAGTCGGTCACGGTTGGGAAGTCCATGCCCACAATCGTGCCGAGGACGCCGGACTTGCTGATGCTTGCGGCGGCGTAGCCGGCAAGATAGCCGGCCGAAGACGTGCGGTAGTTGATGCCGAGCACGTTCTTGCAGTCGCACTTGGAGTAGTCGGGCGCATCGTCGAAGATGATGAACTTCTTGTCGGGATATTGCGGGGCAAGGTCGGAGACGAACGGGGTCATGTCGAACGTGCCTGCGATGACCACGTCATAATCGCCGTCGGTAGCGTCGGCGAGCGCCGGCTGCCATTTCGACTTGTCGTAGCCGGCCTCGATGATCTTGAGGGTGATCGGCAGATCCTTTTCGGCCTGGTGCAGGCCCGCGGCGGCGCTATCGAAGAAGCTCTTGTCGCCGAGGTTGCCGTGGAGAACGAGGACGACCTTGAGCGGGTTGTCCTTGCTGTAGTCGGCGGCGGCGGCCGCGGGGACCGCGGCGGCGGTAAGGCCGGCGGCGAGAACCAGCCCCGCGGCGGCTTTGCTGATGGACGAGAGAACAGACATGCGCACTCCTGTTGCGTTAGTTCGACGGCTTGCTGGTAGGCGAGTAGGCAACTGAACGGGCGTAGAGGGCATCGACCTTAGCAAGATCGACCTCCTCGACGAACGTTATTTTCGGCGTGCCGAGACGTCCGGACGGATCGACAAGCGTCATGCCGCGCGTGAGACCGGGGCCGAGGGCCACGCTGGTGGAGGCACTCACCGACTTGCGGACGATTGCAGGATCGACGACCACAGCCGCGGCCAGCGGGTCGACATAGAGCATGCGGTCGGGGTGCCCGTTCCGCCGGCGGATGCCCCGGTAATGATCGACCAGAGCGCGGGAAAAATCGCGCACCGGCGATGGCGGGACAGACTCAAACAGGGCATCGACGCGATCGCCGGCCATGTAGTGGGCAAGACAGGCCTCCCAGGGGACGACGATCGTTTCCACCCCGGCGGTCAGCACGATGTGGGCCGCCTCCGGATCGGCATAGATGTTGAACTCGGCGGCGGGCGTGGTGTTGCCGCGGCCATAGACGGTGCCGCCCATGATGGTGAGCGTGCCGATGCCGGCGGTGATGCCGGGATCGAGCCGCAGGGCCAGCGCGAGATTGGTCAGCGGGCCGATCATGAGGATATCGACCTTTTCGCCCCTGGCCACGGCCTCGCGAAAGGTGCGCACGAGCACGCCCACGGCGTCGTCGGAAGCCGGCGCCGCCTGGCTCGCGGGGCGTGGCGCGCCGCCAAGGCCATCATTGCCATGAACGTGGGTCGCATCGATGATGGGCTGGACGAGCGGCCGGTCGGCGCCGCGGTGCACAGGCACATCGAGGTCGCAATAGGCGGCGACGGCGAGCAGGTTGGCAGTCGCCTGGTCGCGCCCGACATTGCCGAACACGGTGGTGATGAGATCGGGCGACCGCCCGTTGGCGACGAGCAGGAGAAGGGCCTGGGCGTCGTCGACGCCGCCGTCGCTGTCAAAGATCAGTTTGGTGGTCACTCAGGCTACGTCTTTCCTGCTGCTGGCTGCCGCCGCGACGCGCGCCCAGAAACGCGCGTAGGCGGCAGAGTAGTCGCCGCGGATGGCCGCGAAGTCGCGGCGGAGGAGACGACGATCGCGAACGATCGCCTCGCCACCGACCCAGACGTGGCACACGTCGCGGCCGCTGCCGGAGTATATCAGCAGCGTTTCGGGGTCGGGGGTTTCGGAATAGCCGGGGCCGCCGATATCGACGGCAACGATATCGGCCGCTTTACCGGGCTCAAGGCTGCCGATCTCGTGGTCGAGGCCGAGAGCCCTTGCGCCCTCGATCGTCGCCATGCGCAGCAGCGTCTTGGAATCCAGGGGCTGGGCCCGCCGCTCGCGGTGCGAGGCGACGAGGCCGGCGACACGCATTTCGGCGATCATGTCGTAGGAATTGTTGGCGGCGACATTGTCGGTGCCGATGGCGACGGTGACGCCGCGCTCGCGCAAGGCGACAACCGGGCAGATGCCTTCGCGGCCCGAGCGGAGCCCCGCCGTTGCGCACCAGGCGACCGAAGCGCCGTGGCGGGCGAAGATGTCGATATCTTCCTCGGCAAGAGCGAGGCAGTGGGCGGCGTGGACGCGGCCATCGAAGAAGCCGTCTCGCTCGAGCGCGGCGGTGGCCGTAAGGCCGTAGCGGGCCATGGTCTCGTCGTCATCCTCGGGGCCTGCCGCCATGTGCAGGTGCAGGCCGACGCCATGCTCGCGGGCGAGCGCGGCCTCCTCCCGCAGAAGCTCCTCGGTGTTATCCACATAAGGGGCGTGCGGGCCAAACCAGGGAATGATGCGCCCATCCGACGAGCGCTGGCGCTCGAGGAAGACTCGGGCCCTGGCGAGCTCCTGGCGGCCGCGCTCGGCGTCGCCAAGCTGGACGATGCCGTAGGCGATCACGGCGCGCAGGCCGCTCAACTTCACGGCTTCGGCGATCTCCTCGGCAAAGAAGTATTGATCGCAGAAGGTGGTGGTGCCCGACAGCGCCATCTCGGCGCAACTCAAGGCTACGGCGGGCCCGATATCTTCACTTTTAAGCGACAGCTCGGGCTCGCGGATGGTATTGTACCAGCCCTGCATGGTGAGAAGGCTATGGCCCTCGGAGCGGCCGCGGAACAGCACCATGACCGAATGGGTGTGGGCATTGACCAGGCCTGGCAGCACGAGGTGGCCGGCAAGATCGACCGCCTCATCGAAAGAGCGCGGATCGGGCCGCGTGACGCGGGGACCCACACCGGCGATGCGGCCCTCGCGAATGGCGACCCAGCCATCCGCGTACACCGTATCGGTGCTGTCTACGGTGAGGACGGTGCCGCCGTGGAGGAGCGTAGAGCCCATTTCGCCCCCGATTAGTAAACCGGTTTACAGAACCATCTAAAGACGCTCATTATGAGCTTGTCAAATGCTTTGGACCGGGGACCGTGCGACGGCAAACCCGGCACGGGGGAACCGCATATCGACCGAAACGATGAGGGACGATCTGCTCATCGAGGGCGCCAGCGAGGTGGCGATCCGGCAGGAGCTGACGCTGGTGGCGCTCGGCAAGCGGCCGGCGGACCGGTCGCTGCGCGTGAGGCGGCTGCTCGATGTCCATTCGCGCAGCTGGCTCGACAACCAGGAGATCGTCATCAAGGGGCGGCGGATCGCCTGGGTGGGCGAGGCCGGTACGTTTCCGGGAGAAATCGGGGAGCGACATGAGGCGGCGGGACTCAGCGCAGTGCCGGGGTTCGGCGAGGTGCACAAGCACATCGAGAGCTCGCATCTAACGCCGGAATACGAAGCGGTGCTGGTGATACCGCGCGGCAACACCTGGACGTGCGAGGCGAGCCACGAGTTCTCCAACGTGGATGGCGCACACAATCTGCAATTCTGGCAGATGGCGCGACGAGCGGGCTCGCCGCTCAAGATTTTTCCGCAACCGGGCTCCGCCGTGCCGCCGACGGCCTATGAGTGGGGCGGCGGCCACTATGACGGTGCGGCGCAGGGCCGCTTCATGGCGGCAAGCCCGATGGTGACCGGACTCGACGAGGTGATGGACTGGCCGGCGATCTGGAACCCGCAAAACCCCTCGCATGAGCGGCTCTGGGGCATGATCGGGGCGACGCTGCAGGCGCGCGGCGTGGTTGAGGGGCATGGCTCGGGACTCACCAGGCCGGACGAGATCAATGCCTTCGCCGCCGCGGGGCTCGCCTCGGACCACGAGGTAGTCTCGGCGGAGGAAGCCTTCGAGAAGCTTAAGCGTGGACTGTTCATCGAAATCCGCATCTATACGATGCAAGAGATCATCGCAGGACTGCTCGAGCGCGGGCTGGAGGACTGGTCGCAGGTGGCGCTGACCACCGACGACCGCAGCGCCAGCAACACACTGAAGGATGGCGGGATGGACCACAATGTCCGTACCGCGATCAAGGCCGGGCTGCCGCCGGAAATCGCGTTCCAGTGCGTGACGATCAACCCGGCCCGGCATATGAGGCTCACGCCCTATGTCGGGTCGATCGCGCCGGGCCGCTATGCCGACATCGTGCTGCTTGAAGAGGTGGGCGAGGTGAAGATCGGCAGCGTATGGGCCGATGGCGCGCCAGCCTCGGAGGGGATGCGCTACATCGGCCCACTGCCCAGGATCGACTGGCCGGAATGGGCGACGCGCACGATCAACGTCGGGCGGACACTCACGGCGGATGACTTCCGCATTGCCGCGGCGCCGGGGCGCAAGACGATGCAGGCGGCGGTGATCCGGCCGTTCCACTGGCATCCGGATTTCTACACGATGGAGCTGCCGGTGCGCGACGGCGCGGTGCAGCGGCTCGAGAGCGAGAACCTCACTAAATTTGCGATCGTCGACCGCTTCTCAGGCGAGGGCAAGGTCTCGAAAATGTTCTGGCGCGGCTGCGGGCCGCGCGACCCACAAAGCGCCCTCGCCTGCTCGGTGGGGCACGACAAGCACAACATCTGGTGCGTGGGCTCTGACGATGCGGCGATGGCGATGGCGGTCAATGCGCTCGTCACCCAGCAGGGCGGATGGGCGCTGGTGCATCGCGGCGAGCTTGCAGCGACGGTGCGCTTCGAGGTTGGCGGACTGATGACGGCGCGAACGCCCGAGGCGCTCGATGCGGAGATGCAGGCGCTCTATCGCGCTGCGGCGAAGGTGGACTGGATCTACGAGCCAACCTACCGACCGCGCTGGTACCCTGGTTTTCCCGAGCGGCTGATGGCGGCGACGCTCACCTGCTCGCCATGGACATGGGTGCTGGTGGCGCCTTCCCCGCTTGCGCCCGAAGGCTTCGTCAATGTGGCGACGGGCGCCACGCACCCGGTGGTCTGGTGAGGGCTCGAGCGATGGCGACGATCCAGGACGTGGCGGCGGCGGCCGGAGTGAGCAAGACCACGATCTCGCGCTATCTCAACAACCGCATCGAGCTGCCGGCGGCGACGGCGGCGCGGATCGATGCGGCGATCGCCAAGCACGACTACCGCCCCAACCTGCTGGCGCGCCGGCTTTCGACCGGACGGACCGATGCCATCGGCCTGGTGATCCCTGAAATCCGCGAACCATTCTTCGCCGAACTCGCCTCGGCGGTGGAGGACGAGGCGGACCGGCACGGCTACACCATCTTCATCTCCTCCACGCGCTCGGACCGCGAACGGGAGATCGCTTCGCTCAACCGGCTGCGCGATCATCACGTGGACGGACTCATCATGCTGACCAACACGCCCGACGACGGGACGATGGCGAAACAGATCGGCAAGCGGCGGAACGTCGTTCTTGTGGACGAAGATATTCCGGGCGTCAATGTGCCCAAGATTTTCGTCGAGAACACGGCGGGGGCGCGACTGGCCACGGAGCGCCTGATTGCGGCCGGACACAGGCGCATCGGCTATTTCGGCGGCCCGTTCGGGCTGTTCTCGAGCGAGGAGCGCTACGCCGGGTATTTGGCTGCGATGGGCGGGGCGGGGCTGACTGTTCTCCCTGAACTGGTGCATCGGGGCAGTTTCGCCCCGGAATTCGCGCAGGCGGCCGTGCTCGAACTCGCCCGTCTTCGCCAGCCGCCCACGGCGATCTTTGCCTCGTCGGACTATCTTGCCATCGGGGCATTCGCCGGACTGAGGCAGGCCGGAATCGCGGTGCCCGACCAGATGAGCCTAATCAGCTTCGACGACACGCCGCTGGGCGCCCTGCTGACGCCGCCGCTCACCGCCATCCGCCAGCCGATCGGAGCGCTCGGCCGGCTTGGATTCCAGGCGCTGCATGCGCTCATGAACCAGCGGCCGGCGCCGAAGGTGACGAGGCTGCCGGTCGAACTCATCGAGCGCGGCTCCGTCGACAAACCAAGACCAAGGGGGACGCTTTGAGCCGACGCATACTGATCGCTGGGGAATCGTGGACGACCCATTCGATTCATCAGAAGGGCTTCGACAGCTTCACGACCACCGAATACAACGAGGGCGTGCAATGGCTGCGCGCGGCGCTCGACGCTCACGGCTGGGAGGTGACGCATCTGCCGGCGCATGTGGCAGCGCGCGAATATCCGGCGACGGCCGAGGCGCTCGCCGCCTATCAATGCGTGATGCTGAGCGATGTGGGGGCCAATACGCTGCTGCTCCACCCCGATACATTCAGCCGCTCGTTGGCGCGGCCCAACCGGCTGCTGGCGATACGCGACTATGTCGCGGCGGGCGGAGGCCTGGTGATGGTGGGCGGATACCTGACGTTTCAGGGGATCGACGCCAAGGCGCAGTACGCCGGAAGCGCGGTCGAGGAGGCGCTCCCAGTGACGCTGATGCGGGCGGACGACCGGGTGGAATCGCCACAGGGGGTGAAGGCGGCGGTGAAGGACGGGGCACACCCGATGCTCAAGGACGTGCCGGCGGACTGGCCGGCGCTGCTAGGCTACAATCGAGTGACGGTCAAACCGGGCGCTGCGCTGCTGGTCACCGCCGGCGCGGACCCGCTGCTGGCCGCTTGGAGTTTCGGCAAGGGCCGGAGCGTGGCATTCACCTCCGATTGCGGTCCGCACTGGGCGCCGCCTCCCTTCATCGAATGGGCCGGTTACGAGCCGCTCTGGAACGGCATTGTGGAATGGGCGGGAGGCCTCAGATGATCAATGTGACGCAGCCGCCGGACCCGTGGCAGCGAACGACCACCGAGCACGGCTTGGCGGCGGACGAAGTGATCTCGGCTCTACAGAAATCGATCCGCCGGGGGCTCACCGAAAATGCGCTGCTGCTTGGCTGGGAGATGTATGTGACGAGCGCCGAGATGGAGGCCATGCTCTGGTCGCGACTGGGTGTGATCTCGGTGGAGGATGTCGGACTGGGCAATCCGACGGCGCCCATCCTGGTCGAGACGCTCTATCGCATGCATGAGCGCCATGCGCGGCCGCAGCACGACCGCTTCCTGTTTGCGGCGCATGCCATCCGCGTGATGGCCTCTGGCCTCAAGGACCGCACCACCGACGACATGGCCAACTGGGCCAAGCATTCGATCGCGCTGGGCGAAAGGCTGCCGGAGATCCCCGATTTCGCGCTCGACATGCATACGCGGCGAGGCGCTCAGATGGGGCGCGACTATCGCTGGTTCCTGGAGGAGGCCTCCAAGGTAGCGCCCGAGATCGCCAACCGCGACGAGACCTATCGCCGGTGGCTTTTCGAGGCGCTCGCTGCGGGGAAGCTGGGCTGAGAGTCAGCTGGTCACGAAGAACATCAGCGCCCGGTCGGACATTTGCAGGAGATTGTCGGCCAGCGAGCCGAACGAGACAATGTCGCCGGCGCGGCGGCCGACGCCGAGCACGATGAGGTTGTAGCGTCCCGCCCGGGCACGGGTGAGGATCGAGAGCTCGCGCTGGCCGGCGCGGCCGATGGCGGTGCGGATGTTGATGTCGTAGTGCCGGCCGATCTCCTGCACGCGGGCGAAGATGGTTTCGACCTGGGCCGCGGTGCGCGAGGCAGTCTCGTCATCGGGCGGGACGTAAATGGCGCTGACCGAGCCCTTGGCGGCCCCGGCGATGATGCTGGCCATTTCGACCGAACGCATCGAGCGGTTGTCGCCGCTGACCGGCACGAGCAGGCGCAGCGGCGCATCCGGGTCGCGCCTGAGCGCGCCGCGCGCCGAGATGATGGCGGCGCTGCCGCCGAAGGCATCGAGCGCGGAGCGCACCGGCGCGCCGTAGGGGTCGGCCTGGGTGGTTTCGACGTCGAGGCCCACAAACATCAGATCATGGCCCTTGTCGGACTCGGCGCGGATCGCCCGATCGAGATCGGCCGCATCGGCGGCGCGGGCTTCGACATGGATGGTGCTGTCGCGCATTCCGTCGGCCTCGCGCGCCCTGGCGATGCTTTCCTCGGACGAGGCTTTCACGCGCGCGGCGGCCTGGTCGGGCTCGGGATCGAGCGCGGGGCGCCGGGCCGCCTGCAGCACGGTGACCGGCATGTTGCGCAGCCCGCCGACGTGGCCGGCGAGGATTTCGGCCAGCTCGCCACTGCCGGACCGATCGGTCAGGACCAGGATGCGCTCAAGATCGGACACAAAGCTTTCCTGCTCGTACTGGGCCCGGTCGAGGCGCTGCTTTTCCTCCTCGCTCAAAGGCAGGCGGGCGAGGGCCCAGCGGAGCGTGGGCGGCATGATGAGGGTGGTGACGATCGCCATGGTGACGATAACCGAAAACAGCCGCTGGTCGAGCACGCCGACGCTGAGCCCGATCGAGGCGACGATGACCTCGGTCGAGCCGCGCGCATTCATGCCGAAGCCCAAGGCGAGCGCTTCGGCCCGGCTCATGCCGCTGAGCCAGGCGCCGAGGAAAGCCCCGCCGAACTTGCCGAGCGAGGCGATGACGACGAGCCCGAGCGCAAGCAGCGCGGTGGCGGGATCGAGCAGCACCCGCAAATCGGCATGAAGGCCGGTGAGGCCAAAGAAGACGGGCATGAACAGCGCCGTGGTGAGGCCGCGAAGCTGCTCGTCGATCTGCCGGGTGAGGATGGGCGACTGGCCGATCAGCAGGCCGGCGACAAAGGCGCCCAGCACCGTCTGCACGCCGATGAGCGCCGTGAGCAGCGCAAGGAGGCCCATGATGCCGATGATGGCGGTGGTGACGGGCAGATCGGAATGAAGATTGTCGTTGGTCCAGCGGATGACGTCGAAGGCGGCGCGGCGGCCGACGGTGAAGGCAAGCGCGAGAAATAGCGCGGTGCCCACGACCGTGATGGCAAGCGGCCCCATCATCACCGAACCGGTGGTCGCGATCCCCAGCGTGATGGCGATGATGACCCAGCCGGCCGTGTCGTCGATCACGGCCGAGGCGACGATGAGCTGGCCGACATTGCGGCGCATGAAATCCATTTCGCGCACCACGGTGGCGACGATCTTGAGCGAGGAGATGGAAAGCGCCGTGCCGATGAAGAGCGCCGTGACAAGCCGCCGGCCGCCCTGGGGCAGAACCGTCTCGGGCAGAAGCAGGCCGAGCGCGATGCCAAAGACGAACGGCACGGCGATGCCGGCGAGCGAAACGCCAAGCGCCCTGGCGCGAAGCCGCCAGGCAAGGCCGAGATCGGTTTCCATGCCGGCGAGCAGCAGCAGGAACAGGATGCCCAGCTGCGACAGCCCGCCGATCAGGGCCTGCTGCTCGGGCGCCGATGGGAAAAGCGCCTGCTCGGCGGCGGGCCAGAGGCTCCCCAGAACGGTCGGACCAAGCAGGATGCCCGCGAGAATCTGGCCGATGATGGTTGGCTGGCCGATGCGGTACATCAGTTCGCCCAGCATGCGGCCGCCGATGACGAGAAGCATCACCTGGGCCAGCATCAGCGCCTCGGCCGAGAGGGCGCCGGGGGTCGGGGCGCCTTCGGCGGCCAGGGCCGGAGAGGCCAGGGCGGCAAGAGCCGGCAACAGCGCCAGCGCCGCCGCGGGGCGGACCATGAACCTCGGGAGCCTGCTCAAATGCCCAATCCGCCCACCGCCGGTCGAGACGGCTACAACGTTTCGCACGCCGGAGACGGTTCCCGGCGCGCGCCGCATTCAGCGCCGGCCCTGCTCGAGCCGCAGCGGATAGCGCGTGGGGTGGTGGATGGAGCGGGTGGCGTTGATCGGGCTGCCATCGCGGGAATAGGCGATCTGTTCCACCGACAGCACCGCGGCGGGACGGGCAAGGCCGAGCAGCTCGGCTTCTTCGGCATCGGCCAGCCTGGCCGAGAGGACGGTCTCGCCCGTTTCCGGGATCAGGCGGTAGCGGTGGCGCAGCTCGTCGTAGAGCGAGCGGTTGCCGCCCGCCCAATCGAGCGACAAGAGGCCGGGGGTCTTGCGCGCCTCGATCCAGTCTTCGGCGATGGCGACGGGCTGGCCGTCGAGCAGGCGGAGACGGCGCAGCGCGATGACGGGCTCGCCGATGCGGACATGCAGCGAGGCGGCCAGCTTTCCATCCGCCGGGATCGTCAGGCCGGAGATGAGGCGCGCCCCCGGCTGCATGCCGTGGCGAAGCGCGGTGGCGGTGAAACTGCGCAGGAGCTCGAGCTCGAAGGCCTCGCTCTGGGGCCGGCCGGTGGCGTAGAAGCCCTTGCCGGGGTGGCTGCGCAGATGGCCCTCGGCCACCAGCTCGCGCATGGCCTGACGCACCGTGATCCGGCTGACGCCGTAGCGCTCGACCAGCTCGCGCTCGGAGGCGAGCTTGCCCATAGGCGGCACGCTGCCATCGGCCAGCAGCTCCAGCAGGCGGTCCTTCACCTGCTTGTAGAGAGGTCGCACATCTTCGCGGCTGACGCTGTTCATCGAATGCACATGCCCCTCCCCGCCGGATGAATAGCATCGCAGGGCAGGCCGGATGCGCGAAAATCGACCGCGATTCCCGCCAAAAATGCCATGGCTCACTCTATACCAACCCGATATGACTGGATATAACCAGTTTTGGGGAGATCGGGATGAAGCTTGCGATCATTGGCGGTGGAGGTGTGCGGGCGCCGCTGTTTGTGCAGTCGGCGCTCAAGCGCGCCGATCGCCTCGGGCTCGATGAGATCGCGCTGATGGACACCGACGCCGGGCAGCTCAGGCTGATCGCGGCGCTGTGCGAGGAACTGGCGCGGCGGGGCGGCGGCAAGGTCCGGATCACCCCCACGACATCGGCGGACGAAGCCTTCGCCGGGGTGGACCACGTGGTCACCACCGTGCGGCCGGGCGGCGCGCAGGGGCGCGTCACCGACGAGCACATTGCGCGGCGGCATGGCGTGCTCGGGCAGGAAACCACCGGCGCCTGCGGTTTCGCGATGGCGCTGCGAAGCATTCCGACCATCCTCAGCTATGCGCGGCGGCTGCGCGAGATCAGCCCCGATGCCTGGCTGTTCAACTTCACCAATCCGGCCGGGCTGGTCAGCCAGGCGCTGAGCGATGCGGGCATAGAGCGGTGCGTGGGCATCTGCGACAGCGCCAATGGAGCGCAGAACGCCATCGCCAGACGCCTCGGACTGGATCCGCAGGAGGTGGAAGCCGACCTCTTCGGGCTCAACCATCTGTCGTTCACGCGGCACGCGAAGGTCGACGGGGTCGACCGCCTGCCGGAGGCGCTGGCGGACGACGCGTTCCTCGCCGGGACGAATCTGCGCGTGTTCGAGCCCCGCGTGGTGCGCCGGCACGGCATGTGGCTCAACGAGTATCTCTATTACTACTACTATCTCGACCGCGCGCTCGATGCGACCGGCAACGGGCCGACCCGCGGCGAGGAGGTGCTCGAGCTCAACCGGCAGCTCACCTCCGACCTCAGGCAGATCGATGCGGTCAAGCATCCCGACCGCGCACTCAAGGCCTATTTCGAGTACGAGCATCGCCGCTCCGGCAGCTATATGGCGCATGCCACGCAGATCGCGGGCGCCGAGGAGCATGCCGAGGCCGATGACGGCGAAGGCTATGCCGGGGTGGCGCTGAGCCTGATGGAAGCGCTGGGCGGCGGCGGGCGCATCCGCACCGGACTCAATGTGGTCAATCGCGGCGCGATCGCCGATCTCGACCCGACCGATGTGGTCGAGGTGAGCTGCATGGTGGATGAGAACGGCATTGCGCCTGTGCCCATCGGCACGATGCCGCAAGGGCCATCGTACCTCGTTCGCAGCGTCAAGCATTACGAGCGGCTCGCGGCCCGATCGATCCTCGACAGGGACCGCGACCTGGCCATCGACGCTCTGGTCGCCCATCCCCTGGTGCTGAGCTACTCGCGGGCGGAACCGCTGGTCGAGGAGTTCATCGCCGCCTACCCTCAATATGCGGAGGGATGGCGATGAGCGACGGCTACGATGTGCTGGTCACGGGCGAGTACTACTGCGACATCATCTTTTCGGGTCTCGAGGCGGCGCCGGAATATGGCCGCGAGGTCATCGCCAGCCGCCTCTCGACGACTCCGGGCGGCAACTACAACACGGCCCTGGCGCTCACCCGGCTGGGCCTGCGCGCGGCCTGGGCGGCCGATTTCGGCACGGACCTCTTCAGCGGCATCGTGCGGGATGCGGCCAGGGCCGACGGAATCGATCCGATCGCCTTTCGCGAACTCGGCCGGCCTGCGGCCATGGTGAGCGCGGCGTTCGCCGATGCCAGGGAGCGCGGCTTCATCACCTATCGGGGCGCGGAGGTGCTGCCGCCGGAGACTGGCCTGCTGGACCGGCTGCGGCCGCGCTGGCTGATCCAGAGTTTCCGCCATACGCCGGGCTGGCTGGGATTTATCGGCGCCGCCCGAAAGAACGGCGTTCGCGTGTTCGGCGACTGCAACGGAGACGGCGCGACGCTCGATACCCCCGGCGTGCGGGAGTTCATCGGGCTTTGCGACGTGTTTTCGCCAAACGAAGCCGAGGCGCTGACGCTCACCGGCGCGCGCACGCTCGAGGAGGCGCTCATGGCGCTGGCGCGGCTGGCGCCGGCCGTGCTGATCAAGCGCGGGGCCAATGGCGTCGAGGCTCTGAGCGATGGCAAGCGGCGCAGCCAGACGGCCCCGGCCGTCCGCGTGGCCGACACCGTGGGCGCGGGCGACGCCTTCGCGGCGGGCTATGTCGCCGGGGCGATCTGGGACATGCCGGCGGACGAGCGGCTCCGCGCGGCGGTCGCCTGCGGGACGCTCTCGACGCTGGGGCCGGGCAGCAGCGCCGCGCCCACCGCCGCCGAGCTCAGGAGTTTCATGAAACGACCGTTCGATCATCGCGCCCAGGCCGCGCCGGCCTGACGAGACACATCATGAAGAAGGGAGAACTATCATGAAGAGACTATGGTCTGCCGTGCTGGGGCTGGCCCTCAGCGCCGCGACACCCGCGCTCGCCGATACGAATCTGGTATTCGCGTTCTGGGGCGATCCGCCGGAAGTGCCGCCATTCCAGAAGATCGCCAATGACTACATGGCCAAGCACCCCGACGTGCATATCGAGCTGCAGAACGCGCCGTGGTCGGGCTATTTCACCAAGCTCGATGCCGAGCTGGCGGCGGGCGGCGGCCCCGATGTGTTCTTCATCACCAACGTGCCGAGCTATGCGGCGCGCAACACGCTCGAAGACCTCGGGCCGTGGATCGAAAAGAGCAAGTTCCCGATCGACCAGTATGTCAAGGATTCGCTCCGGATCCACTCGCTCAACGGCAAGCTCTATTCGATCCCGCGCGACAACGCCACGAACGTCCTCTACTACAACAAGGACGACTTCGACAAAGCCGGAATCAAATATCCGGACGAGAACTGGAAGTGGGTCGATCTCGAGGACGCGGCCAAGAAACTCACGGTGACCGACGGCGGGCGCATCACGCGCTATGGAATCGTGCTCGAATCCAACGCCTGGCCGATGTGGGTCTATCAGAACGGCGGCAGCGTGTTCGACGATCCGGTGCAGCCGACGGCCTTCACGCTCGCCGACGACAAGGGCGCCGCGGCGATACAGTTCCTGGGCGACCTCATCAACAAGGACAAGGTGACGCCGAATTTCCAGGAGGCCGAGCAGATGGGCGGCACCGCGCAGATGTTCGTCTCCGACCAGGCGTCGATGTCGATCACCAACGCCTCGCGGCTGGGCACATACGCCAACGCCACCTTCAAGTGGGGCGTGGCGCCGGTGCCGGCCGGCCCGGACGGGACGCGGGCCAATGAGGCGGGCGGCGCAGGCTTTGCCATGAACGCCAACTCCAAGATCAAGGATGCGGCCTGGGAGTTCATGCAGTATCTGTGCGGGCCGGAAGGCCAGATCGCCTTCACCTCGGGCGGCGGCTCGCCGGCGGTGCCGGCCATGATCGGCAATGCCGACGTGAAGGCCTCGTTCAAGGCGCCCTTCGCCGAGGTGTTTCTGGCCGAGACGGCGCTGGGCAAGGTGTTTCCGCAGTTCCCCAAATATGTGGACATCACCAACAAGCTGATCCAGCCGGCGCTCGACAAGGTGTGGAACGGCGAAGCGGCCGCCGCCGATTCGCTCGGGGCCATCAAGGACCAGGTGAACGCCGCGCTCAAGGCGCAATAGGCTCCTCCCCGGACGCCGGGGCGGCCGCGTGAGGCGGCGGCTCCGGCGGTCGGGGGCGACAGACACGCAAGACCACCAGCAGGAACAGCAAATGCGCATCATCGACAGCCACGTCCATTACGGCTTCTGGGACAAACTGTTCACGCCTAAGGCGGAGGAAGGGTTCCTCGAGGTGCTGTGGGAGACCTGCCAGGAGGTGGGCGTGGAGAAAGTGGCGCTGCTCGCCAATCCCGGCCGCCGCGGCAACGACATGCTGAGCCGCGCGCTCGAGGCGCGTCCCGATTTCGTAATCGCCATGGGCCGGCTCGAACTCGACAAGGACCCGGTGAGCGCCGTGGAGGATTTCTACCAGCGCGGCTTTCACGGCATAAAGACCATCGGGGTCTGCAAGAACTACGACCACCCAGACTACATGCCCTATTATGAGGCCGCCGCGGCGCGCGACCTGAGACTCCTGTTCCACACCGGCATCCAGGGCGGACCGGCCGACTACCTCGAGGGCGGCAAGGAGGACGCCTGGAAAGCCCCGCCGGCCGCCGGCAGCGATGCCGAAGAGGCGCTCGTGGCGCGGCTCAAGAAGAACATCTCCCGCGAGCGTTTCGGCTATTCGAGCGCGCGCATGCAGCCGATCTATCTCGATACGATCGCCTTCTATTTCCCCGAACTCTTCATCATCGGCGCGCATCTGGGCTGGCCCGACTATCGCACCGCCTGCGCGGTAGCCCGGTGGCGCCCCCGGCTCTACTTCGACATTTCGGGCGGCGACGTGGTGCATAACCACATCGTTGAGGGCGGCTATATCGGCAAGGAGATTTCGCCGCGCAAGCTGCTCTATGGCTCGGACTCCGATCACCGCCGGCTCAAGGGCGACGTGGCCCGCTGGAAAGCGGCGTTCGACAAGATGGGCCTCAGCGCGGACGAGCAGGACCAGATCTTCTACCGCAACGCCGCGCGCATCTTCGGCTTCGAGAAGTAGCGGGGCGCGCGAGGCGGCATGGCAGCACTGAGCCGTCCTCCCCTCAGCAGGCTGGCGCGCGGCGAGGAGCGCGCCGCCTGGCTGTTTCTGACGCCGAGCCTGGTGCTGTTCACGGTATTCACTGCGCTGCCGGTCATTTCGGCATTCTTCATCTCGTTCACGCACTGGGACCTGTTCAACCCGCCGCGCCTGGCCTGGCTCGACAACTACGTCGCGCTGTTCAACGACCCGATCTTCCGGCAGGTGCTGGGCAATACCGGGTTCTACGTGCTGCTCGCGGTGCCGGGGCAGATGATCCTGGGGCTGCTGTGCGCGCTGGGCCTCAACCGCGGCGTGCCGGGACAATCGGCATTCCGGGTGATCTACTTCCTGCCGGTGGTGACGAGCACGGTCGCTGCCGGCCTGGTCTGGGCATGGCTCTTCAACTCCAATTTCGGGCTCATCAATATGGGCCTGTCGCTCCTGGGCGTGACGGAACTACCCAAGTGGCTGGTCTCGAGCCGCTGGGCGATGTGGGCGGTGATCGCCGTCTCCATCTGGCAGGGCCTGGGCTATTCCATGGTGCTGTTTCTTGCCGGTCTGCAGAATATCCGGCCGGACCTCTATGAGGCGGCGGCGATCGACGGCGCGACGGGGTTTACGCGCTTCCGCTACATCACGCTGCCACTGCTGTCGCCGATGACCTTCTTCGTGCTGATCATCTCGATCATCGGCAGCTTCCAGGTGTTCGAGCTGGTGTTCGTGATGACCAAGGCGGGGCCGGCGAACGCCACCAACACGCTGGTCTATTTCATCTATCAGAATGGATTCATGTTCTATCAGATGGGTCTGGCAAGCGCCGCGGCCATGGTGCTGTTCCTGATCGTGCTGACGCTCACGCTGGTGCAGTACCGGCTGCAGGACCGGTGGGTCCACTATGACTAGCGCCCGCACGCGCCCGGGTGCGCTCGAGTGGCTGATCTTCGTGGTGCTGCTATGCGGCGCGCTGCTGATGTGCGGGCCGTTCATCTGGATGATCTCGACCTCGCTCAAGCCGGGGGCGGAAGTGTTCCGGTTTCCCCCGACGCTGCTCAGCGCCAACCCGCAACCGGGTAACTACGGTCGCATCTTCACCACCATTCCGTTCGGGCGGGCCCTCACCAACAGCATCATCGTCGCCACCAGCGTGACGGCGCTGCAGCTCATCGTCTGCTCGATGGCTGCCTATGCCTTTGCGTGCCTGAGGTTCCGCGGCCGCGAAGCGCTGTTCCTGATCTACCTTGCGGCGCTGATGGTGCCCTCGCAGGTGACGCTGATCCCCAATTTCATCCTGATCCGCAACCTTGGCTGGATCGACAGCTACCAGGGGTTGATCCTGCCCTACGCGTTTTCGAGCTTCGGCACGTTCCTGCTGCGCCAGTACATGAAGACCATTCCGGCCGAGCTGATCGAGGCGGCGCGGATAGACGGGGCGAGCCACCTGCAGATCTATGCCGGGATCGTCGTGCCGCTGGCCCTGCCCGCCCTCGGGGCGCTCGCCATCTTCACGTTCGTCGCGCAGTGGAACAATTTCCTCTGGCCGCTGATCACGACGAGCAAGCCCTCGATGCAGGTGACCACAGTCGCCCTCGCCTCGCTGCAGGGACAGTTCAACACGGACTGGCCGCTGCTGATGACGGGCAGCGTGCTCGCCATCGTGCCGATGCTGGTGGTGTTCGCGGTGGGCAACCGCTCCTTCATCTCGGGCATCACGACCGGCAGCTTCGGCGGCCGGTAGGTGCCAGGGACCGATGTCCCGCTCAGACGGGGCTGTCGCCTTTCCACCAGACCGCGAGGGGATTGGACGCGAGGATGCGGGCGATCGTCTCGTCGCTTACGCGGGGCAGCCTCGTGCCTTCGAGCTGGTCGTTGATGCGCCTGAGGCCTTCGACCGACTCGTCCACCCGCGCAAAGGGAAAGTCGGTGCCGAAGAAGATCTTGTCGGTGATCCGGTATTCCTGAGCGCACATCAGGATGTTGTAATATTGCCAGGGCCGGTAGCTCAGCGCCGAAACCTCGCAATAGACGTTGGGCTGCTTGCGCGCCACCACCACGCACTCCTCGTACCAGGGGTGGCCCATATGGGCGAGGATCATGGTGAGATCGGGATGGGCCATCGCCACCGGCTCGATGTGGATGGCCCGCCCAAGCTCCACGGGCGCGTTGCGGGCGAAGGTGGTGCCCATATGCATGGTGAGCGGAAGGTTGTTCCTTTCGAGATAGTCGAGCACCGGCTCCATGCGCGGGTCGGCGAGCGCGACGCCGTTATAGATGGGTCCGAATTTGGCGCCGCGCAGACCCAGATCCTCGATGCCGTGCCGGAGCAGCTCCATGCAGTCGGGCCGGCGCGGGTCGACATAGGCGAAACCCACGAACTTGTCGGGGTACTTTCGCACCGCCGCCGCGGTCGTTTCGTCATTGCCCTCCACGCCCATCGAATCGCCATAGCGCAAGGTGAAGACGATGGCCTTTTCGACGTGCGCCATCTCGGCATAAAGCGTATCGGCGTCGGCGCGCGGGGCCAGCTCGCCCTGGCGCACCCGGCCCTGCAGCTCGCCCCAGAGCGGCAGCACATCGGCCTTATTCCAGATGTTGACGTGGCAGTCGCAATAGGCGCGCGCCGGCACGGCCATGCTCAGAGCACTCCGTATTTGGCGTAAACGTCGCGCAGATAACCGCCGCGTCTGAGCTCGTTGATGGAATGATGTTCGCCGCTGATCTTGTCGAAGGCGATCGCCAGCACCTCGGCCTCTACCGCCTGGGGCACCACCACCACGCCATCGGCATCGCCGAAAACCAGGTCGCCGGGCGCGACGCGCACGCCGGCGCAGATCACCGGCACGTCGATCGCCTGGATCTGGCCGCGCCCCTTGGAATCGAGCGGTCCGATGCCGCCGTGGAACACCGGCAGCCCCATACGGCGGATCTCGAGGATGTCGCGCACCAGCCCATCGGTGACGCAGCCGGCCGCGCCGCGCGCCTTGGTGGCGGTGGAAAGCAGGCTGCCCCAGGGAGCGATGCGCGAGGAGCCGCCGCAGGCGAATACCGCCACATCGCCAGGCTTCAGATCGTCGACGATGGCGATCTCGAGCTCGTAGGGGTTGACGCCCGGCTCGACCGAGGCGGTCTCCATGTAGATGCCGGTGCGCGCCCGGCCGCACATCTTGAGCGAGTCATCGAGGGGCCGGATGGAGGCGGCCATCGCCTGGTTCATCATTCCGACCGCATCGAGCGAGTCCGAGAGGACGGCAGAAAAAAGCTGCTGCCAATTTACGGGGAGCGGCGCGTTGCGGCGCGAGCGTATCGGGGTCTGGGCAGTCATGGCGCCTCGCTTCAAAATGAGACCTTGGAAAGTGGCGTGCCGCTCTTGCCGGCAAGGAAGTCGAAATCGGCGCCCCTGTCGGCCTGCGTCACATGATCGATGAACAGGCGCCCGTAGCCACGCGTATAGGCCGGCGGCGGAAGCGTCAGCGAGGCGCGGCGGCGCGCCAGCTCGGCCTCGGGCACATCGAGATCGAGCCGCCGGCCCGCGGCATCGAGCACGATCATGTCGCCGGTCTCAACGAGCGCCAGCGGCCCGCCCACCGCCGATTCCGGCGCGACGTGCAGCACGACGGTGCCGAAAGCAGTCCCGCTCATGCGCGCATCGGAGATGCGGACCATGTCGGTCACGCCCTGCTGCAGCAGCTTTTTGGGCAGCGCCATGCTGCCGACTTCCGGCATGCCGGGGTAGCCGCGCGGTCCGGCATTCTTGAGAACCAGCACGGTGTCGGCATCGACATCGAGATCGGGGTCGTCGATGCGGGCGCGCATATCGTCCGCATCGGCGAACACCAGCGCACGACCGCGATGCTGCATCAAGCGAGGCGTCGCGGCGGAAGGCTTGATCACCGCGCCCGAGGGGGCAAGGCTGCCCTTGAGCACCATCAGCCCGCCCTGCGTCGTGAGCGGCCGGTCGAGGGGGCGGATGACCTCGTCGTTGTAGCACACAGCCCCGGCGATCTGCTCGCCGATCGTCATGCCGCTGACTGTGGGCGCATCGCGATGGATGCGCCCGCCCAGACGCTCCATCACCACCGGCACCCCGCCGGCATCGAAGAATTCCTCCATCAGGAAGCGGCCGGCCGGCTTGAGATCGACCAGGGTCGGCACGTCGCGGCCGAGCTCGTCCCAGTCCTCGAGGGTGAAATCGATACCGAGGCGGCCGGCGAGCGCCAGCAGGTGCAGCACGGCATTGGTCGACCCGCCGATGGCGCCGGTCACCCTGACCGCATTCTCGAAGGCCTTGCGCCCGAGAATGCGCGAGATGGTCACGCCCTCTTCGACCAGGCGCACGATGCGCTGCCCGCTCTGTTCGGCGAGCACGGCGCGGCGGCTGTCGGCGGCGGGGATGGTGCCGTTCATCCTGAGCGCGATGCCCATGGCTTCGGCGATGGCGGCCATGGTCGAGGCCGTGCCCATGGTCATGCACGAGCCGGCCGAGCGGCTCATGGCGGCCTCGGCCGCATCGAGATCGGCCTTGCTCATCCGTCCGGTGCGGTAGTCTTCGTCGAGGCGGAACACATCGGTGCCCGAGCCCAGCTCGCGACCCTGGAAGCGTCCGTTGAGCATGGGGCCGCCGCTCACCAGAATGGCCGGCACGTCGCAGCTCGCCGCACCCATCAGCAGGGCCGGCGTGGTCTTGTCGCAGCCGGCGAGCAGCACCACTGCGTCGATGGGGTTGGCGCGGATGGTCTCTTCGACATCCATGGCCACGAGGTTGCGGAACATCATGGTCGTCGGCCGCATCAGCGGTTCGCCCAGGCTGGTGACCGGAAATTCCAGCGGAAAGCCGCCAGCCATCAGCACGCCGCGCTTCACGTGCTCGGCCAAATCGCGCAGATGGCGGTTGCAGTTGGTCAGCTCGCTCCAGGTGTTGCAGATGCCGATCACCGGCCGGCCATCGAGCATTTCGGGGGAGAACCCCTGGCTCTTCATCCAGCTGCGCGGAATGAAGCCGTATTTGCCGTCGCGCGCGAACCACTCGGCGCTGCGGTGGGCGTTTCTTGTCATCTGCCGATCCCCGAAACGATGCCGCTCACGAGATAGCGCTGAAACAGCACGAAGGCGAGGATGGGCGGAAGGGCGCTGAACAGCGAGCCGGTGAGGATCAGCTCGAGATTGCTCGATCTTGTCCCAACGAGCGAGGCGATGCCGACGCTGATGGTGCGCTCCCCCTGGTCGGGCAGCCACAGCAGCGCCACCAGAAGATCGTTCCAGCTTCCCAGGAAGCACAGCACCGCCACGGTGGTGACCGCGGGCGCGGCAAGCGGCGCCATGATCATGGTGAAGACCTGCCGGTAGGAGGCGCCGTCGATCACCGCGCTTTCGACGAGCTCGTTGGGCAAGGCCTTGAAGAAGTTGGTCATCAGGATCACCGAGAAGGGCGTCGAGCCGGCCGCGTACATGAGGATCGGGCCCCAATAGGTGCCCACGCCGCCAACCGCCGCGAAGTTGAAGTAGTTGGCGATGATGGTCGTCGCCTGGGGCACGCTCAGGGCAGCGACCAGCACGGCAAAGAGCTGCGTGCTCCCCGGGAAGGGAAGCTTGGAAAATCCGTATCCGGCCATGCAGCTCACCACCGACACCAGCACCATCGCCCCGCCCGCGACGATGGCCGAGTTGAGCATGAAGGTGCCGACCGGAATCTGGGTGAAGAGCTGCTGCCAGAGTTCGAACGGGTGGCCGTTGAGCGGGGGCAGAACGGAGGTGAGGATCAGCGAGGCGAACGGATAGAGCGAGGCCAGTGCGGCGATCAGGACCACGAGGAAGGCCGTCCGCCGGCCGCCTCCGAGGGCCGTCGTCCGGCCGGGCGCCGCAGGCTCAGCCTCTGCAGCCATTTCCAGCGTCATGCCTGGCTCCTGTCGCGGGCCAGGAGGCGGATGAGCCCCACGGCCACGAGCGTGACGACCATCAGGGTGATGCCGATGGCCGCGCCGGCGCCGAAGCCGCCGGTCGCGAAAGCGCGACGCCACACGGCGAATTCGAGGGTCAGCGTCGCCGAACCGGGGCCGCCCCCGGTCATGGTGAAGATCATGGCGAATATGCCGGTGGCGGAGGTGATGACCGTGATGATCAGCACGAATTCGACAAAGCGGCGCATGGCGGGAAGAATGACGTACCAGATGACCTGCCGTTCGCTCGCGCCATCGAGCCAGGCGGCCTCGATGGTCGAGCGGTCTACCGTAGCCAGCCCGGTGAGGAAGATGATGGTGTTGATGCCGAAGATCGCGGCGTTGAAGGTGAGGATCACCGCGGCGAGGGCGAAACTGCTGTCGGCGAGCCAGTTTGGCGGGCTGAGGCCCAACAGCCCCACCACCCCGCTCAGCGGTCCGCGCAGGGCAAAGAACTGCCGCCCGACCATGCCGATCACCACCCAGCTCAGCGCGGTTGGAGCGAAGATCAGGGCGCGGAACAACCGGTTGCCCGGAATGTCCTTGTGCAGCAGGTAGGCGACGATGAACGGGGGGATCAGGCCGAAGGGCACCGAGGCCAGGAAGCACAGGCTGTTGACAAGGCTGCGCCTGAGCTCGGGGTCGTAGAGCATGTTGAGATAGTTGGTCCAGCCGGTCCAGTCAGCCCGCGCCCCGTTCCAGTTGGTGAAGCTGTAATAGGCGGCCTGGCCGAGCGGCAGCACCATCACTAGACCGACGAGCAGCATTGCCGGCAGGGTGAACAGCACGCCGTTGAGCCGCATCGAGAAGGTGCGCGGGTCGAACCGCCGCCCCGCGGGCTCCATCGATTTTCGGGTTCCGACCGCCGCCACCGACACGCGCCTTGCTCCGCTTGCGAAGATGCGCCCCCGCCACGCCGGGCGGGAGCGCCTCCGGGAGGTTACTCTGCTATTTGCCGAAGCTGATGGGCTTCTTCTGATCCGCCGGCAGCGAGGCGTAAGCGGCATCCATCGAGCTCAGCACGTCGGCCGGGCTCATCTGCCCGACCAGGGCCTGCGGCACATTGCGCGACAGCGCGTCGGTCACCGGCGCCTGGGTGAAGTTGTCGAACATGGGATAGTTCACGGTGTCCGGCTTGCCCGACAGGCTCGCCATGTCGTTGAGCAGCGGGTTGTTGTTGGGGAAGCCCGCCCGCGTGGGAGCGTCGTATTTGGCGATGACCGCCTGGCCTTCGTCGCTCAGCACGAAGGCGGCGAACTTGCCGGCCGCATCGACATTCTTGGAGTAGCTCATCACCGCATAGCCGCCGCCGGCAAAGGAGACCGCGGCCCTGGTCGGCGTGTCCGAATAGGGCGGTACGATGATGCCGACATCTTCGCCCATGGCCTTGACGAGCTGGCCGGCCTGCCAGGAGCCGCCGCCCAGATACATGCCGGCCTTGCCGGCGATGAAATCCTGCAGGGCAGTGGGCGAGTTGTAGGCGTCGGCGTTGAAATAGCCGTCCTTGAACAGCTGGTTCCACTTGGTGAGCTGCGCCACCATGGTGGGGTTGTTGTAGGGCATGTCGCCCGAAAGCATCTTGCTCCAGTCCGAAGGCGGCAGCGCGGTCGCAAGATACGACCAGTCTTCCCAGGCGGCGAAGGAGGCGCCGCCATCGACCGCGCCCTGGACGATGGGAATGTAGCCCTTGTCCTTGAGAATCTTGGCGTCGGCGCTGAGCTCGTCCCAGTCTGTGGGCACCTTGTCGAGGCCGGCGTCCTTGAAAACCTTCTTGTTGTAGTAGCCGATATACCACTGCGCCGTGTTCGGCGCGGCGTAAACGGCGTTCTTGTGGTTGTAGCCTTCCGAGAAGAAGTCGATGCCGTTGACCGAATCGAGGATGCTGTCGGGCACGTATTTGTGCAGATCGACCATGTACTGCTTGAACTGGTCCATGTAGCCGCCGGCCCACATGGAGGCGATGTCGGGACCGCGGCTGATCACCGACTGCGCCAGCAGGTTGGTGAAGTAGCCATCGACCGGCTGCTGCACGAGGTTGATCTTGATGCCCGGATTGGCCTTCTGGAACGCATCCACCAGCGCCGCGCCCAGGCAGTTGTCGGGCGGGCAGTCGCCCTGTCCCCACATGGTGAGGGTGATATCGTCTGCGAGAGCGGGCATGCTCCCGGCGGCGCCCAGCAGCATGGCGGCAGCGAGCGCCGACTTCAGCCACGTCTTCATGATCGTCTCCCTGACATTGACCCGACGTTTCGGTGGCCTCGCCATGACAGTCGCCTGCACGGATCGGTCACACCACGGAAGTTCATGGTTGACATTTTCATTGGATGAAATACAACCATCTTCCAGTGCAATTGGCGTGACGCTAGGGCCGAGGCCGGTAGCGAGTCAAGCGCTTCGTGCGCGAAACAGGGACGTCGAGAGGGGGCGGAGCGTTGGTTCGGCGGGCCGAGCAGCAGAATTACAGCCTGGAATCGGTCGACCGCATGGCGTCGATCCTGACCGCGCTCGAGCAGGCGCCGGAGCAGACCCTCGATCAGGTGGCGAAGGCCTCCGGCCTCAACGAGTCGACGGCGCTGCGCTACCTGCTGAGCCTGGGCAAGCACGAGCTGGTCGAGCGCAACGAGGTGACCGGGCGCTTCCGGCTCGGCCTCAGCCTGTTCCGGCTGGGCACGCGGTCGATCGCCTATCGCGACATCGTCACGCTTTCGCTGCCGGCGATGGAGCGCCTGCTCGCGCAGTTCGGCGAGTCGGTGAACCTTGCCACCCGGCAACAGGGCCAGGTGGTGCTGCTCAAGGTTCTGGAGGGAGTCACATCGAGCCGAAAGGGCGCCAAGGCGGGCGAAACCGACGCCTGGCACGCAACTTCGCTGGGCAAGGCCATGCTGGCGGCGCTGCCCCGCCAGGAGGTGCTGGACCTGGTCGGCCCCGAGCCAATGCTCGGCTACACCCCCAATACGCTGCTGCGACACGACGATCTGCTGCGCGACCTGCAGCGCACGCAGGCGCGCGGCTATGCCATAGACGACGAGGAATCCGTAGAAGGGCTGCGCTGCGTGGGGGCCGCCATCCGCGACCATGACGGCGTGGTCCGCTATGCGCTCAGCGTGTCGGGGCCCAAAAGCCGCATGCCCTATCAGCGCACCGAGGAAATCGGCGGCATCGTGACGCAGGCGGCGGCCGACGTGTCGAAGGCCCTGGGGGCCCCCTAGCAAGGCGCCCGGGCTCCTGCTATTTTCGACTGGTAACGACAACATTTCACTGGATGAAAATGGCGCAGCTCGTCATGAAGCGCCCGCCCGGCGCCCCTGCCCTTCCGCCCGAGGGTCCGATGGCGGTGCGCGAGGCCGGAAGCGGAGACGCGGCGGGGCTTGCGAGACTGCTGGCGGCGGCCTTCCCCGAGCAGCGCTGGGATGTCGGCCGGGTCAACAAGGAGCTCCTCGATCCGCCGGACGTGCCGGTCACCTATGTGATCGAGGAGGACGGGCAGATCGTCGCCACCGCCTCGGTGCGCTACAACGAGCGGTTCCCCGGCGCGGGCTACGTGCACTGGGTCGGAGTGGACCCGGCGCGGCGCGGAAGGCGGCTCGGCACGGTCGTGATGACCCGCGTCATGCGCCGGTTCGAGGCCGATGGACGCGCCTTTTCGATCCTCGAAACCGACGACTTCCGCCTTCCGGCCATCGCCTCCTATCTGGGGCAGGGCTTCATCCCCCACTACACCGACGCCGACCACGAAGAGCGCTGGTCGAAGGTTTTCGAACAACTGGCGCAGGGGCGCCGCAACGCAGGACGGGCATAGATGGCACGAGGCAGCAAGGAGCAGATGCGCGTAGGCGTGGTGGGCGCGCGTCGCGGGGGCGGCCACATCCTCGCCCTGGGCAAGGCGAACCGGCGAGTCGTGCTGGGCGGCGTTTATGATCCATGGCCGGAGCAGAGCGAGACGTTCGTCAAGACCTATGGCGGCAGGATCTATCGCAAGTTCGAAGAAGCCGTCGAAGACTGCGACCTGCTGGTCATTGCCTCGCCGCAGCAATATCACGCGCCCCAGGCCGATTATGCCCTGCGCGCGGGCGTGCACGTGCTCAGCGAAGTGCCGGCGGCGGTGAGCATGGAGCAGGCCTACCAGCTCCTCGCCGCGGCCCGCGAGGCGAACGCCTCGTACATGCTGGCGGAAAACTATTGCTACCACCGCCTGAACCTGATCGTGGGGGCCATGGCGAAAGCCGGCGTCTTCGGCAAGCTCTATTTCGGCGAGTCCGAGTACATCCATGAGATGAAGAGCTGGCACACAAACGCCGAGACCGGGCAGCCGACCTGGCGGCGGTTCTGGCAGGTCGGCAAGAACGGCATTACATATCCCACGCACAGCCTGGGGCCGCTGCTCGAATGGATGGACGACCGCATCACCGCCATCAGCGCCATCGGCACCGGCCGGTGGACCAAGCCGGAATACGAGATGGAAGATACCGTGACGCTCTCGTGCCGGACGCGCAAAGGCGCACTTCTGCGCATGCGGCTCGATCTGGTCTCGAACCGTCCGGAGGTGTGGAACTACTACTCGCTGCAGGGAACCGAGGGCGCCTATGAATCGGGCAAGCTCTTCGACGACAAACCGCGCGTCTATATCGAGGGGAAATCGCCGCGCGAGACGTGGCAGACGCTCGAAGAGTATGCCGACGAATTTCTGCCCAAGCGTTACGCGCGGCCGCCTGACGAGGCCGGGCACGGGGGCTCGGATGCCTGGCCGCTGCTCGACTTCGTGGAATCGATCGAACAGGGGACGGCGCCGAAGTTCGATATCTACAAGGCTCTCGACATGACGCTGCCCGGGATCGTGTCGGAGCAGTCAATCTACCAGAATGGCGACTGGCTGGCGGTGCCCGACCCCAGAACGATGACGGCCGGCATCGGGCTCAATCCCGGCAAGGAACCGCCACTGTACTAGGAGATTGTCGTGAACGGCTGGGCCGATCAGGTTGCGGCGGTCACCGGGTCGCGCGGCGCCATCGGCGCGGCGATCGTTGCCGAACTGGCTGCGCTCGGCGCCCGCGTGGAGGGAGGCGACGTGGCCGGCGCCGACGACGTGCCGCCCCTCGATGTGACCGATCCCGCCTCGATCGAGAGCTGGCTCGACCGAATCGAAGCAAATCTCGGTCCGCTCACGATCGGCGTGATCTGCGCCGGCATTTCGCGCGCCGGACGGCTCGTCGAGATCGGCGATGACGACTGGAACGACGTTATCGCCGTGAACCTGACCGGCGCGTTCTACACGGCGCGTGCGATGATACGCCGGATGCTTGCCGGGAAGTCGGGGGGCCGGGTGGTTTTCGTCGGCTCCTGGGCAGCGCACGCTCCGCATCCGCATATCGGGGCCTATTCGGCGGCCAAGGCCGGGCTGAGGGCGCTCTGCCGAACGCTTGCCCTCGATCACGCCGCCGATGGCGTGCTGGTCAACGAGGTGGCGCCCGGGATCGTCGACGCCGGCCTTTCACGGGAGCTCTTTCGCCGCGATGCCGAGCTGGAGGAGCGCACGCGCGCCGCGATCCCCACCGGCCGAGTGCTCGACCCCGCCGACGTGGCCCGCGATGTCGCCTTTCTCGCCTCTCCGCAGAACCGGCACACCACCGGCGCCTGCCTGATCTCGGATGGCGGCCTGTCGCTTGCCTCGGGCATGAATCCGGGGACAAGGGGCTGACGGGCGCGCCAGCCCGCACGCAGGCAGGTTCAGCGTACGGTTTCCAGCAGCGAAAGCAGCCCCTTGATGATTTCCACCGGGCGCGGCGGACAGCCCGGAATGTGCAGATCAACGGGAACGACCTGCCCGACGCCGCCCACAACCGCATAGCTGCCGGCGAAGATGCCGCCGTCGCGGGCGCAGTCTCCCACGGCGACCACCCATTTGGGGGCGGGCGCGGCGTTATAGGTGAACTCGAGCGCCTCGCGCATGTTGGTGGTCACGGGCCCGGTAACAAGCAGAACGTCGGCATGCCGAGGCGAGGCGACGAAGCGCAGGCCGAAGCGCTCGAGATCGTAGACGGCATTGGTCAGCGCGATCAGCTCGAGCTCGCACCCGTTGCAGGAGCCGGCATCCACTTCGCGGATCGACAGGCTGCGACCGAGCCGGCGGCGCGAAGCGCGCTCGAGCGCGGCAGAGAGTTCGGCCAGCGCGGCATCGTCGCGGCCCGGCGCGCGCTCGGTCACCGGGCGCCGCACGAGGCCTTCGATCAGTTGACGCGTGGACATTGCCTGTTTCTCACAGATCGTGCCCCGAATAGGCGCAGTTGAAGGATTTGTTGCAAAGCGGAAAGTCGGCGACGATGTTGCCCTCGATCGCCGCCTCGAGCAGCGGCCACTGAAACCATGACGGATCGCGCAGGTGACAGCGGGCGATGCGGCCACCGGCCTCGAGCCGGAGCCAGACAAGGATGTCGCCGCGGAAGCCCTCGATCAAGGCAACCCCTTCGCGCGGCCCGCCAGGCATGGTCAGCTCCGCACGAACCGGCCCCTGGGGGAGACCGGCCAGGATCTGTTCGACCAGCGACAGGCTCTGCTCAACCTCGCGGATGCGTATCCACACGCGGGCATCGACGTCGCCTTCGGTGAGCGTGGGGACATCGAAGGCAAGCTGATCGTAGGGCGCATAGGGCGCTGCCTTGCGGGCGTCGAACGTGCCGCCCGAGGCGCGGCCGACAAAGCCTCCGGCCCCGTACCGGCGCGCCAGCTCGGCCGAGAGAACGCCGCTCGAGACGGTGCGGTCCTGCAGCGAAGCGGTGTTGTCGTAGAGATGGACCAATGGGGGAAAGCGGTGACGCGCCTCGGCGACAAGGGCGGCGATTGCGGCCTGGCCCTGGGCATCGAGGTCCGCCGCCACTCCGCCCGGAACGACGCGGTCGCGCATCAGCCGGTGCCCGAAGGCGGCGTCCGCCGCGCGCAGCGTCGCCTCGCGCAGAATGCCGGTGTGCGCATGCATGAGCGAGAACGAGGCATCGTTGCAGACCGCCCCGATGTCGCCGAAGTGGTTAGCGAGCCGTTCGAGTTCGGCCATCAGGGCGCGCAGCCAGTGCGCCCGCGCGGGCGGTTCGATCTCGAGCGCGGCCTCGACCGCGCGCGCAAAGGCCAGCTGATAGGCGACCGTGCTGTCGCCCGAGGTTCGCCCGGCCAGGCGCAGGCCGCGATCGAGATCGGCGCCGCGCAACAATGCCTCGATGCCCTTGTGCGTGTAGCCAAGCCGCTCCTCCAGACGCACCACCATCTCGCCGCTGGCCGAGAAGCGGAAATGGCCCGGCTCGATGATGCCGGCATGAACCGGGCCGACCCGCACCTGGTGGAGATTGTCGCCTTCGGCCGGCAGAAAGGCGTAGGGCTCGGCAGCGGCAGGCCCGGGCCGGGCGGCGTGCGGACGCGCCAGGGCCCATTTGCCGTGATCGAGCCATGGACGCGGATCGGGCAGGCCGACCGGCACGAGGCCGAAAAGGTCCTGGATGGCCCGCTCCAGCCGCATTGCCGGCGGATGGTGGCGGCTGACGGAGGGATAGCGCCGGCGCGGGCAATCGAGGCTCAGGATGCCGAATGCGTCGGCGTCGCGCAAAGCGAGGTGAACGCCGGCCTGCTCGGCCCACAGCCCGACCATGGTCAGCCGGCCCGAGGCAAGCTCCTCAATGGCGGCGGCCCAGGCGTCCGCGTCGACCTCAGCGCGGGGCCATCCGCCGGCATGTTCGGCGCGGCGCCCGCGATCGATCAGGGTGTCGAGGATCTGGGCCATCTATCCGAGCAGCCCCGCAACATTCTGGAACCAGCTCACAAGCGGCGGGGGAAGATAGATGCCGGCCGCCAGCACGATGAGAAAGTGCGCGTACATGGGGATGTATGAGGCGCGGGCGGGGGCGGTGCTGCCCAGCGGCTCGCCGAAGGCGACGCCAGTGAGCCTCAGCAGCAGGGCGCCGAGCGCCACCAGCAGGCCGAGCACCAGCGGAAGGGCCAGCAGCGGCGATCGCGCAAAGGTCGAGCTTACGACGAGAAACTCGCTCATGAAGATGCCGAGCGGCGGCAGGCCGATGATGGCGATGACACCCAGCACAAGACCCCAGCCGAGCCAGGGGTGGGTGGTGGTGAGCCCGCGTATCTCGGCGATCCGCTGCGTGCCCTTGATCTGCGAGACGTGTCCGACCGCATAGAAGATCCCCGACTTGGTGAGGCTGTGCATCACCATGTGCAGCAGGCCGGCGAAGTTGGCGAGCGGGCCGCCCATGCCGAAGGCGAACACGATGATGCCCATGTGTTCGATCGAGGAGTACGCAAAGAGCCGTTTGATGTCGCGGCGGCGATAGAGCATGAAGGAGGCGAAGATCAGCGAGAGCAGGCCCAGCAGGATCATCAGCGGCCCGGGATTGATGGCCGCATGGTTGGCCGCCAGCAGCATCTTGAAGCGCAGCAGAGCGTAGAGCGCGACGTTGAGCAGCAGGCCAGAGAGCACCGCCGAGATCGGGGTCGGGCCCTCGGCGTGAGCGTCGGGCAGCCAGGCATGGAGGGGAGCCAGGCCGACCTTGGTGCCGTAGCCCAAGAGCAGAAAGACGAAGGCGACGTTGAGCAGGGCCGGATCGAACGTCGCCACCTTCTGGACGAGAATGGTCCACACCATGGCGTCGATGCCCTCACCCACCACCGGCTGGGCCGCCATGTAGAAGAGGATGGTTCCGAACAGGGCCAGCGCGATGCCCACGCTGCCCAGGATGAAATACTTCCAGGCCGCCTCGAGCGCCGCCGGCGTGCGATAGATGCCCACCATCAGCACGGTGCTGAGGGTTGCCAGCTCGACCGCAACCCACATGAGCCCGATATTGTTGGAGACGAACGCCAGGTTCATGCCGAACATCATCGTCTGAAACATGGCGTGGTAGAATCGCAGATAGATCGGCGTGAGCTTGCCGGTCTCGAGCTCGTGGGCGATGTAGGTCATCGAGAAGACGCTCGCGGTGAAGCCCACGAAGCAGTTGAGCACGATGAAGACGATGTTGAGATCGTCGATGAAGAGATAGGAGCCCGGCTCCGGGCGGGGCAGAAAGAACAGGGATGCGGCCGCAAGCAGGGTCAGCAGGCTCGCCAGCACGTTGAGCCGCGATGTGAGGCGGTAGCCGGGCAGCAGGGCCAGGATCGCGGCGGCGATGGCGGGAATGACCAGGACGGCGCGGATCGCGATCGATGCCGTCATTCGCTGTCCCCGCGGCTCATATGCAGGGCGCCCACATCCACCGTGTCGAAGCGTTCGCGGATGCGGAAGAGGAAGACGCCGATGACGATGAACGCCACCAGCACCGAGAAGGCTACGGAAATTTCCACCACCAGCGGCATGCCCTTGGCGCCCGTCGCCGCAAGCACAAGCCCGTTCTCGAGCGACATGAAGCCCACGATCTGACTGACGGCGTTGCGGCGCGTGACCATCATCAACAGCCCGAGCAGGACCACGCACAGGGCAAAGGCCAGATCTTCGCGGGCGAGCGCATCGGCGCTGACATTGACCTGCATCATCAGCAGCAGGGACAGGGCGACAAGGCCAAGCCCCACGAGCATTGTGAGCCCGATGCCGACGACGGTTTCGATCTCGCGATGGATGCCCAGCCGCTCGATGGTGCGATGCAGGGCCACCGGAATGATGATGCCCTTGAGGATGAGAGCGATGAGAGCGGTGACGTAAAGGTGCGGAGCATTCTGTGCGAAGGCCTGCCAGGCGACCGAGAGGGCGAGCACTACCGCCTGAAGCGCAAAGACGTTGAGCAGCGCATAGAGACGATCCTGATAGAGCAGGATGAAGCTGATCAGCACCAGGCCGCCGGCCAACAGGTGGGCAATATCGAAAGAAAGCCCGTTCATCACAGCGTCCCCGACACAAACAGCAGCAGCGTGCCCAGCAGGCTCAGCATCAGAGCGGCGCCCAGGAATTGCGGCACGCGGAAGACCCGCATCTTGGCGATGGCGGTTTCGAACACCGCCAGCAGCGCCGCCAGCACGGCGAGCTTGCCGAAATAGGCGAGCGCGCCCAGCAGATAGCCCGCGGGGCCCGCATCGGCGCTCGCCACGCCCCAGGGCAGGAAGATGCAGGCGATGAGCGAGCAATAGACGAGCAGCTTGAGCGAGGCGGCAAGCTCGATCAGCGCCAGGTGGCGGCCGGAATATTCGAGCACCATGGCCTCATGCACCATGGTGAGCTCGAGATGGGTGGCGGGGTTGTCCACCGGCACGCGGCCATTCTCGGCGATGGCCACCATGATCATGGCAAACAGCGCCATGCCCAGCGAGACGCGCAGGCCCACATGGTCCGATCCCATCATGGCGGCGACCGTTGCAAGCTGGGTCGAGCCGGCGACGAGCGCCAGCGAGAAGACGGTGAGCAGCATCGCCGGCTCGGCAAAGCTCGCAATCATCACTTCGCGGCTCGAACCGATGCCGCCAAAGCTGGTGCCCACATCGAGGCCGGCGAGAGCCAGAAAGAAACGGGCGCTCCCCAGGAGCGCGACGATGGCGATCAGATCGGCGGTCCAGCTGAAATAGAGGCCGCGGGCGAAAGTGGGCACGAGCGCCGCCGCGACCCAGGTGGTGGCAAAGATCGCGTAAGGGGCGACACGGAACAGCCAGGAGGCGTTTTCGGCCAGCACGACCTCCTTGCGCATGAGGCGCAGCAGATCGCGGTAAGGCTGCAGCACGGAGGCGCCCTGCCGTCGCGTGAGGCGGGCCTTGAGCTTGCGCACGACACCAGTCAGCAGCGGGGCGGCGGCCAGCACCAGCAGCATCTGCATGCCCTGCACGGCAAGAGCCAGGATCAGCGCCATAGAGCGAGCACCAGAAGCAGGGTGATGAGGGCGCCGAAGACCAGGCTCAGATACTGCCGGATGGTCAGGAACTGCAGGGCATTGAGGCGCTCGGCGATACGGCCCACGGCCGACGTCAAGGGCAGGTAGAGCCGCGTCCAGGCCGGATCGACGATGGTGACCACCAGGCGCGCCGGCCGCGTATCGCCCGGCTCGGGCATATCGAGACGGTCGCGCGCGCCCAGCAGCAGCGTGGCGAATATCCGGCGGATCGGCTGGGCGAAGCTTGCGCCGGAATACTGCGCCAGCGGGCTGACCTCGGGGAAGCCGCAGCCCCATGCCGGCCCCCGGCGCACCGCGCGAGAAGCGAGACGGTGGATCAGATATGCCGCCGCGCTGGCCGAGACCGCGATGAAGACCAGCACCAGCATGCCATCGTAGGTGCTGCGCGTTTCGGCGATCGGAGCGATCGACAGCCATTGTTCGGAGGCCTGAACCGGCATGCGGCTGCCGATCAGCATCTGGCTCAGCGGGGCGAGCGCATCGATGACAAAGCCGGGAAGGATGCCGGCGAGCAGGCACAGCCCGGCAAGCAGCAGCAGCGCCGCGAGCGAGAAGCGATCGACTTCGGAGGCGCGCTCGGCGGCCGGCGAACGGGGCTGGCCAAGGAAGGTGATGCCGAAGGCCTTGACGAAGGTCGCCGCCACGAGCGCGGCCGTCATCGCCATCAGGCCGCCGATCGCGGGAACGAGGATCTTGAGCCCCCAATCGGGCAGAAGCGGGCTCTGCAGCACCGCCTGAAATCCCAGCCACTCGGATACGAAGCCGTTGAACGGCGGCAGGGCCGAGATGGCAAGACAGCCGGCCAGAAAGGCGACGGAGGTTTGCGGCATCTTGTGGATGAGGCCGCCGAGCCGCTCGATGTCGCGCTCGCCGGTGGCGCTCAGCACCGCGCCGGCCCCCATGAAGAGCAGGCTCTTGAACAGCGAGTGATTGAGAACGTGGAACATCGCTCCAGTAAAGGCGAGCGCCGCGGGCACGCCCAGCCCGCTGCCGCGAAAGGCCAGCGCCAGGCCGAGCCCGATGAAGACGAGACCGACATTCTCTATGGTCGAATAGGCCAGCAGCCGCTTGAGATCGCGTTCCAGCATGGCCTGCAGGATGCCGAGCACCGCCGTGACGCCGCCCAGGATGAGCACGAGCGCGCTCAGCCACCAGCCGGGCTCGCCGATCAGATCGAAGACGACCCGGACGAAGGCGTAGATGGCAACCTTGGTCATGACGCCGCTCATGAGCGCCGAAACATGGCTGGGCGCCGCGGGATGGGCGAGCGGCAGCCAGACGTGGAGCGGCACAAGGCCCGCCTTCGAGCCCGCCCCGACCAGCACGAGCCCGAGCACAAGAGCCGAGATGAGGCCGTCATGCGGCGCCGCCTTGATGGCGGCAAAGCCGTAGGCCCCCTGCGGCCCCGCAAGCAGGCCGAAAGCCAGCAGCAGGGCCAGCGTGCCGAAGCTCGCCATGACCAGATACACGTATCCGGCATGCGCATTGCCCGCCTCGCGATGGTGCGACATCACGAGGGCCCAGGACACGAGCGACATGAACTCCCACGAGAGCAGGAAGGTGAAGGCGTCGCCGGCGACGACCACGAGGTTCATGCCGGCAAGAAACGCGGCAAAGAATGGAAGCACCCGGTGCGGCGAGGATTCGTGGCGGCCATAGCCCAGCCCGTAGAGGCTGGCGGTCGCCCCCCCGAGGTTGACGATGACCAGAAAGAAGGCCGCCAGCACATCGAGGTGAAAGTGCATTCCGAGCCAGGGAAGGCCGAGCGGCAGCGTGACGTCGGATGCGGCCGACCCGCCCGCGAGCAGATAGGCTCCGGCGTTTCCCAGCGCGGCGACCGAGATCACCAGCGCAAGACTGTAGGTCACGGCCGTCGCCGCCGGCCGTCGGGACAGGCCCAGAGCGAGTACGGCGGCGACGAGTAGCCCGAGACCGGCCAGCATCTCGAAGGCGGCGGCGGACATCGTCAGGCCCCCGCGCCAGTCGCCTTGAGGCGGACGCCGCGGCCGCCCGACATGCTCTCGGCCCCCTCGCCGATCAGCACGATCCCGGCCGCATCGAGCGCGGAGATCAGTTTCATCAGGGAGTCCACGTTGCCGCGGATCGTCGCTTGGCTCGCCTCCATCCGCTGGATGGTGGGCAGGGAAAGACCCGCAAGCTCGGCGAGACGCCGCTGGTCGATTCCCAGCAGAGCCCGGGCCGCGCGCATCTGACCCGAAGTTATCATGTATTATGCATCATAAATGATGTTTAGTCTGCGACTCTCCTGGGGATGAGAGTGCCAGATCATGCACAAAGGTCAATATATCATGTCATTTCCATGAAAAATGTCGGGACCATGCGCGCACGACCGCGGGCCGAGCGGACCTTCCCGTGTGCGGCACGTCCCGTGCCGCCCGGGTCCGTGCGGCGCGTCGCCGCATTTTCGCGGGGGGCGCTCAGGAATGAGCGAGGAACTTGGTGCGCATTTCGTGCGGCGTGACGCCGTAGGCGCTTCGGAACTGCTCGTAGAACTGGCTCTTGCCGGCAAAACCGCTCTGGAAAGCGACGTTCTCGATCGAGAGATTGGTTTCAAAGAGCAGGGAGCGGGCGCGGATGAGGCGCATGCGCACCACGAATTTGTGCAGCGAGACGTTCATCACGGCCCGGAACAGATTGAGGGCATAGTTGGGGTGAAGCCCGACGATCTTGGCAACGTCGGAGGCGCGCAGCGGCTCGGACAGATGCTCGAGGATGTATTTGATCATGGCCACGGCATAGCGGAGCGGCGTGGCCGCCTTGGTGGCGGGGCCGACCTGCTCGATCCAGGGCGGGAGCAGTTCCTCCCAGCCGGTCAGCGAGGCCCGCCGCAGCATGATGGCGATCTCGGCCTTGAGGATGTCGGTGCGCTCGGCGTCGCCGCTGCGATAGTCCTCGTACCAGCGGCGCAGGGTTTCGTTGCCGATCGATCCGGGATGGAAGGCGATCACGCCGCCGGCCATCATCGTTTCGGTCAGACGGCCGAGGCGCGGCATGTGCAGGAAGGTGTCGAGCGGCAGATAGACGTTGCACTGGCGGCTGTCGCCGGCGGGGCCGCGGTCGATGGCGACGGTCTGGTGCGGGATGCCGGCCCAGAACATGACCAGCCGCTCGCCGGGCACCTCAAGCGACTTGCCGTCGAGCAGGTAGGTCATCGAGCCTGTGGTCAGCCAGTTCATCTCGATGTGCCCGTGAAAATGCTCGGCCGGCATGATCTGCGGATCGAACCAGCGCATGCCGAAGCGGCCGAAGGCGGCATTGTTGGCGTAGAATTTCCGGTCGGGCCGGGGAACCGGCGCGACGGACTTCTTGGGTTGGTCGCTGCGCAAGGCCGGCGATGCCGTCGCCATCGGTCGATCCATCATCCACTTTGAGAAACCGGACAACTCCATCAAGTAATCGGATTGTCGCGACAACGGCAAGGACTAGATTTTTGCGCCGCGGACATCGGCGCGGCCGGAATGTCTGGCCGCGCAGTGCGCGGGTCCGCCGCAGAGGGAGGAAACATGCGCAAAAGCCTACTGGCCCTGGTGGGGGCCTCCGTATTGCTCGGCGTTTCGACAATCGCGGTGCAGGCCCAGGTGGCAACCGCCGACCTGCCGGATCCGCCGAAATTCGAGGCGCAGCAAACCCCGAACTTCGTCGGAATCTCCGACATTCTGGAATACAAGGCGCTGCCGGAATATCACGAACCCCAGTGGGTGACGGATCAGTTCGTCAAGACCGGCAAGCTGCCGCCGGTCAAGGACCGCCTCCCCAAGGAACCGCTGGTCTACAAGACCGCCAACGAGCCTGACGGGACCGGCGTTTATGGCGACGTGATGCGCCACGTGATCGGCGGGCGTCCGCAGGGATGGAACTACGCCGCCGGCCAGATCCAGGGCTGGGGCGGGGTCGATATCGGCATGTACGAGTGCCTCACCCGCACCGGGCCGCTGTTCGAAATCAAGGCCGATCAGCTCGAGCCGATGCCGAACCTGGCCAGGAGCTGGGAGTGGTCGCCCGACGGGCACGTGCTCACCATGCACCTCATCGAAGGGGCCAAGTGGAGCGATGGCGTTCCGTTCACGGCCGACGACGTGATGTTCTACTGGGACGACAACATCAAGGATCCCAACGTCAAGCCGCTCAACTCGGCCGGGCCTGACAGCTTCGGGGTGGGCACCACGCTCGAGAAGGTCGACGACTACACCGTCAAATGGACGTTCAAGGAAGCCTTCCCCAAGCAGTATCTTTATACCATGGCCTATGGCGGGTTCTGCCCGCTGCCGGCGCATATCCTCAAGCCCCAGCATCCGAAGTATTCGAAGAACACCTACGACCAGTACACCAACGCCTTCCCGCCCAACTACCTCAACTTCCCGGTGATGGGCGCCTGGGTGCCGGTCGAGTACCGGCCGGACGACATCATCGTGCTGCGCCGCAACCCCTACTACTGGAAGGTCGACGAGGCGGGCAACCAGCTGCCCTATCTCGACGAGCTGCAGTACAAGCTCTCGACCTGGGCCGACCGCGACGTGCAGGCGGTCGCCGGCACCGGCGACTTCTCCAACCTCGAACAGGCCGAGAGCTATGTCGAGGCGCTCAAGCGCTCGGCCGACCCATCGGCCCCGGCGCGTCTGGCCTTCGGCGCACGCACTATCGGCTACTCGCTCTACATGAACCTTTCGGCCAATGGCTGGGGCGAGCCGGATGCGCGGGGCGAGGCAGTGCGCAACCTCAACCGCAACCTCGACTTCCGCCTGGCCGTGACCTCCGCCATCGACCGCCAGCATCTGGGCGACTCGCTGGTCAAGGGTCCGTTCACGGCGATCTATCCCGGCGGCCTCTACGCCGGAACGGCGTTCTATGACAAGGCCTCGACGGTCTACTATCCCTACAACATGGACGTGGCCAAGGCCGAGCTCGCCAAGACCGGCCTCAAGGACACCGACGGCAACGGGATCGTGAACTGGCCGGCCGATACCGCCGGAGTGGGCGGGCAGGATGTGCAGATCACCCTGCTCAACAATTCCGACTACCAGACCGACAAGAGCCTGGCCGAAGGCGTCGTCGCGGCGATGGAGGCCCTGGGCATCCGCGTCGTTCTCAATCCGGTGTCCGGCTCCAACATGACGGCCGAGCAGAACTCCGGCAAATGGGACTGGCAGATCTACCGCAACGGCTCGGAGCTGATCTCGGTGGTGCAGAACACCGCCAGCCTCGCCCCGACCGGGCCGCAGACCAGCCCGTTCCACCGCGCCGGCGGCGACAACTCGGTGGACCTGCTGCCGTTCGAGAAGGACATGGTCGACATCGTCAACAAGTTCATCTCGGAGGCCGATCCCGCCAAGCGCGTCGACCTGATGAAGCAGTACCAGAAGCTCTACACCGAAAACGTCTATGCGGTGGGCCTCACCCAGTACCCGGGCGCGCTGATCATCAACAAGCGGTTCGCCAACATCCCGCCGGGCGCCCCGATCTTCATGTTCAACTGGGCCGAGGACAACATCATCCGCGAGCGCGTTTACGTGCCCCAGGACAAGCAGCAGAATTACGAGCTGCATCCCAAGACCCTCCCGGGCGCACCCGGAATCGGCAACGGGCCCGTGTCCGACTAGCCCTCCAGGGTGTACGCTGAGCCAGGGGGGCGATGGTCCCCCTGGCTCTGGTCTCGACCGATAGGACTTTCGATGCTCCGTTTCCTTGCGACCCGAGTGCTGGCCGCCATCCCGGTGCTCCTCATCCTGTCGATCGTCACCTTCACCATCATCAAGTCGCAGCCGGGCGATTACGGCGACTATCTCAAGTCGATGCTGATGAGCCAGGGCAACGTGTCCGACCAGGACGCGCAGAAGCAGGCCGACGCCTATCGCGCGGCGCACGGGCTCAACCTGCCCCTGCCGCTGCAATATGTGAACTGGGTCACGGGCATCGTGACGCGCTTCGATTTCGGCCAGTCGCTCTACTACAACCGGCCGGTGGGAGACGTCGTCGCCGAGCGGCTGCCGCGAACCATCCTGCTGGCGCTCACCTGCCACCTGCTGGCGTCGGGGATCGGCATCAGCCTGGGCATCGTCGCAGCCACCCGACAATACAGCTGGGTCGATACGCTGTTCGGCGTGGTCTCGTTCCTGGGCATGACGATTCCGCGCTTCCTGATGGCGCTGATCATCATCTACATCCTCGCCTTCCGGCTGAACGTGCAGGAAATCGGCAGCTTCTTTTCGGCCAAGTATGGCGGCGCGCCCTGGTCGTGGGCGAAATTCGTGGATCTCGTCCAGCACATCTGGCCGGTGGTTTTCATCGCCACCTTCGGCGGGCTCGCCTACAATATGCGCGTCATGCGCGGCAACCTGCTCGATGTGCTCAACGCGCAATATGTCGAAACGGCCCGGGCCAAGGGCCTGTCGCAATCGGCCGTCGTGCTCAAGCACGCCGTGCCCAATGCGCTGCAGCCGCTGGTGGCCTATCAGGGGGTGGCCCTGCCCTACATGCTGACCGGCGAGGTCGAGGTGGCGATCGTCTTCGGCCTGCCCACGGTGGGCCCGGCGATCGTGGGATCGCTGGGCGTGGGCGATGTATGGGTCACCGCAACCTTCATGCTGGTGCTCTCGGCCACGCTGCTTGTGGGCAACATCATCTCCGACCTGCTGCTGGCCCTGATCGACCCGCGCGTCCGGCTCAGCGGGAGCACCGCCTGATGGCGGACCCGCATGCCATCGAGTCCGCGGTGCCGCTGCCGCCCGATCTCGAGGCCGGCGCGATGCCGGCGGGCCCAGAGGATTCGACCGGCGCCGCGCCTGTGACGCAGGGCCGCTTCGGCCGCGGCGACGAGCGCTATCTCGCTCTGGTCTGGCGCCGGTTCCGCCGCTCGGTCGTGGGCATGATCGGGCTGGTGCTGGTGAGCCTGCTGCTGATCATTTCGATCTTCGGCGATTTCTTCGCGCCGGTGGATCCAAAGGCCCAGCTCGTCTCGTTCCAGCCGCCCGACTATGTGAGCTTCACCGACGCCCAGGGGCATTTCTCGCTCATTCCGAGCGTGTACCCCATCGTCGAGACCGATCAGCTCGATCCGGTCACCTTCCAGCCCCTCAACGGCCCCGATTTCGAGCATCCCAATCCGCTGGGCTTCTTGGTTCACGGCTACAGCTACGAGATCCTGTGGCTCATTCCCTCCGACATCCATTTCTTCGGAGCCAGCAACGGCCAGCCGGTGCATTTCCTGGGCACCGACAAGCTCGGACGCGACATCCTTTCGCGCGGCATTCTTGGCTCGCGCATCTCGCTCACCATCGCGCTCGTGGTTGTGCTCCTCACCACCACCGTGGGAACGCTGGTGGGCATCACCTCGGGCTATCTGGGCGGCGCGCTCGACACCTGGGTGCAGCGTTTCGTCGAAATCGTCCTCGCCTTCCCGCAACTGCCGCTCTATCTGGCGCTCACCACGCTCATTCCGGTCACGGCCCCGTCCAACGTCTTCATCGCCTTCGTGATCTTCGTCATGGCGGCGCTGGGCTGGGCCCAGCTCAGCCGCGAAGTCCGCAGCAAGACGCTGGCCTTGAGCCGCATCGAATATGTGCGCGCGGCCGTGGCGGTGGGTTCGAGCGACTTTCGCATCATCACCCGCCACATCCTGCCCAACGTGCTGAGCCACATCATCGTGGCCGTCACGCTCGCCATTCCCGCGGTGGTGCTGCTCGAAAGCTTCCTCGGCTTCCTGGGCTTTGCCGTGAAGCCGCCGCTCATCTCCTGGGGCCTGATGCTGCAGGATGCAGGGGGCTTCTCGGTGATCGGCTCATACCCCTGGATTCTTTCACCCGTGGTCTTTGTGCTGATCGCGGTGTTTGCCTTCAATGCGCTGGGCGATGGCCTGCGCGATGCGGTGGATCCTTACTGATGAGCAGCCCGTTCGCGCCAGCGGAACGTCACGATGCCGGCGGACACGGCCGGCCGCTGATTCTCGATGCCCGCAATATCGCGGTGCGCTTCAGGGTCGAGGGCGGCGTTGTGGAGGCGGTGCGCGACGTCTCGTTCCAGCTCCATAAGGGAGAGACGATCGCGCTTGTGGGCGAGTCCGGCTCGGGCAAGTCGGTCACTGCCCGGACCGTGATGCGCCTTCTCACCAAGCGGGCGACCATCGGGCCGGAGGCCCGGGTGATGCTCGATGGCGAAGACGTGCTCAGGAAGTCGGCGGCCGAGATGCGCGCCCTCAGGGGCAACAAGGTCGCGATGATCTTCCAGGAGCCGATGAGCTCGCTCAACCCGGTCTATACCGTAGGCGCGCAGATCACCGAGATCTTGCATCTGCACAACCGGATCAGCCGCAAGGACGCGCTGGAGCGGGCGCGGCAGCTTCTGGAAGAGGTGCAGATCCCCGAGCCCGAGGCGCGGCTCAGGCAATATCCGCACCAGCTTTCAGGCGGCCAGCGCCAGCGCGTGATGATCGCCATGGCGCTCGCCAACCGCCCGGAAATCCTGATCGCGGACGAGCCGACCACGGCACTCGACGTGACGGTGCAGGCCCAGATCCTTAACCTCATCCGGGACCTCAAGGACAAATACGGCATGGCGGTGATCCTCATCACCCATGACCTGACGATCGTCCGGCAGTTCTCCGACTACGTCTATGTCATGCAGCATGGCGAGGTGGTGGAGCACAATACGACTGAAGCGCTGTTCCAGAATCCCCGACATTCCTACACCCAGCATCTGCTGGCCTCGGAACCCAAAGGCCGGGCCAACCCGCTGGCCGAGGGGGGCGGGGAGCCCGTGCTCGAGGGGCGCAAGGTGCGGGTCACCTACACGCTCAAGCGCGGCGGCGTCTTCCGTCCGGACTTTTTCGAGCTGGTTGCCGTCGACGATCTCGACCTCAGGCTGCGCCGGCACGAGACGCTCGGGCTGGTGGGCGAATCGGGCTCGGGCAAGACCACCTTCGGGCAGGCCCTGATCCGCCTCATTGCGAACAATGGCGGCGAAATCTTCTTCGACGGCCAGCCCATCCACGACAGGGACCGCAAGCAGATGCGCCCGCTGCGGCAGCGCATGCAGATCGTCTTTCAGGATCCGTTCGCCTCGCTGAACCCGCGCATGTCCATCCGCCAGATCATCGAGGAGGGGCTGATCGTCAACCGCATCGGCTCCAGCGAGAGGGACCGGCTCGAGCGCGTGCGCCAGGCCCTGCGCGACGCCGGCCTGCCGGACAATATCCTCATGCGGTTCCCGCACGAGTTTTCCGGGGGACAGCGGCAGCGCATCGCGATTGCCCGCGCGATCGCGCTCGAGCCGGAATTCATACTGCTCGATGAACCCACTTCGGCGCTCGACCTCAGCGTGCAGGCCCAGATCATCGACCTGCTGCGCAAGCTGCAGGACGAGAAGGGGTTGAGCTACCTCTTCATCAGCCACGACCTCAAGGTCGTCCGGGCCCTGTGCCACCGCGTCATGGTCATGCAGCATGGTCGCATCGTCGAACAGGGCCCGGTTGAGGAGGTTTTGTCGGCGCCAAAGACCGATTATACCTCGCGGCTTGTTCGCGCCGCGTTCGAAATTGCCGCCTGAGGCGGACTGGCCAGCTTCTTTCGGAGACTCCCTATGCGCAATCCCAAGATCACGTTCATCGGCGCCGGCTCCTCGGTGTTCATGAAGAACATCGTCGGCGACGTGCTGCAGCGCGAGGCGCTGGCGGGCGCCCGCATCGCGCTCATGGACATCAATCCCGAGCGGCTCGAGGAAAGCGAGATCATCGCCAACAAGCTGGTGCAGACGCTGGGCGTGCCGGCGACCGTCGAGACCTTCACCGACCAGCGCCAGGCTCTCGAGGGAGCGGACTTCGTCGTCGTGTGCTTCCAGATCGGCGGCTACGAGCCCTCCACCGTCATCGATTTCGAGATCCCCAAAAAGTACAGGCTGCGCCAGACCATCGCCGACACGCTGGGGATCGGCGGCATCATGCGCGGCATCCGCACGGTGCCGCACCTTTGGAAGATCTGCGAGGACATGCTCGCGGTCTGCCCCGAGGCGATCATGCTGCAATATGTGAACCCGATGGCCATCAACACCTGGGCCATTTCGGCGAAGTATCCCACGATTAGGCAGGTCGGGCTCTGCCACTCGGTGCAGGGCACAGCGCACGAGCTGGCCCGCGACCTCGACATTCCGTACGAGGAGATTCGCTATCGCGCCGCCGGCATCAACCATATGGCCTTCTATCTGACGTTCGAGCATCGGGAGGCGGATGGCTCCTATCGCGATCTCTACCCCGATCTCGTGCGCGCCTATCGCGAGGGCCGCGCGCCCAAACCCGGCTGGAATCCGCGCTGCCCCAACAAGGTGCGCTACGAAATGCTGACCCGGCTGGGCTATTTCGTCACCGAGAGCTCGGAGCACTTTGCCGAATACACGCCCTACTTCATC
>DASZSH010000136.1:0-17333 GCA_035548755.1 Devosia sp. | reverse complement strand
CTGGCGCCACCGCTTGTGCCGCCGCTGGTATTGTCGCCACTCGTGCTGCCGCTGGTGTTACCGCTTGTGCCACCACTCGTCTGCCCACTGCTGCCACTGGAGGAGCAGGGATTGCCGCTCGACTCGGGGCATGACGCGCCGTGTGGCGCGGCGCCTTGCTGCATGTTCGTCGCGCTGCTGCCAGGGGTGATGAAGATTCCGATTTCCGCCATCCCAGCAGACCCGCTGCCAGGGCCGCAGAGTTTGGCGACAACCTGCTGGGCGAGGGCGCGGGCCGCCTCACTGTCGATGGCGCCGGCCAGCACCGACAAGCCGGCGGCGGTGTCGGCGCAGCCGGCCGACCGGACCCTACTTCCGGCGACGGCGGCAATGTAAGTGATGAGCTCGTCGTCGCCGGGATTGCCCTCGGCGACCAGCATGGTGGCCGCGGCCGAGCATGTGCCGGGGGTACTCGCGGCCGGGCAGAAATCCATCAAGGTGCTCTGTTGCGCCATGAGGCCAGCGGCCCCGAAGGAAACTGCGGCGGCCGCAATGCCGAGCCCGACCAGATAAACGGCGACTTTCATGTCCATGCTCCCATTCCCGTTGGAATGAGTGCGACGAGAGCAAGGAGCTGTCTTCCACCGATCGGTGGAAGCGGCGGTCACTTGCAGCGCGGGCGCGGCCCAGCCAGCGTGCCGGGCTGGAGAAGGATTATTCGGGCCGACGCAGTTCCTGCCGGCTTTCGGTGAGGCGGGGGCCCTTGAGGGTCATGGGCAGGCCGGCGATGACAAAGTGAACTTCCGTGCAGATTTCGGCGAGGCGCTGGTGCGCGGCGCCGGCCAGGTCGCGGAACGTGCGGGCGAGCGGGTTGTCGGGGACGATGCCGAGGCCGACTTCGTTGGAGACCAAAATCACCCGGGCGCTATCAATTTCGGGCAGGGCCGCTGCGAGTCCGTCGACGGCTTCGGCGACGTTCCTGTTGATGCCGAGCAGGTTGGTGATCCAGAGCGTGAGGCAATCCACGAGGATCACGTCATGCTCGCGCGCGGCGGCCCTCAGGGCGGTGCTCAGCTCGAGCGGCTCCTCAAGGGTAGCAAAGCGCTTGTGGCGCTGCTGCTGGTGGAGGCGCACCCGCTCCAGCATTTCGGCATCGAGCGCCTGCGCGGTGGCAAGATAGAGCGGGCGCTCGCCGGCATGCATCGCCATCCGCTCGGCAAAGCCGGTCTTGCCCGACCGGGCGCCGCCCAGAACCAGAACATGTCCGCCCATCCAGGTCTCCGCCGCCTTCGAGGACCCCGCCCCGCGCGGGGATCGAGGCCCCGGCGCGATCAAAGGACGCCAATGCTGGAGCTTTTCGTGCGGCAACTCAACGGGCCGCGCAGCGCTAGCGGGCTATGAAATCGATTGCGCCATGGGCTTTCGCAGGGCGGCGCAAGGCATTATGGTCCGGCGCGCCGCGTGCAGCAGTCGGGGCTCGCATTTGACGAAATATTACTTGGGGGTGGATGGGGGTGGCACCAATTGCCGTATCCGTCTCACCGACGAACAGCTTGTGACTCTGGGCGAGGGCCGGGGCGGGCCCTCGAACCTGCAAATTCAGAACGGGGAGCCGGCCTACCGCTCGATCCTCGAAGGGGCCAGGGCCGCCTTCGCGGCAGCCGGGCTCGGGGAGGCCGACTTCGGCAAGGCCTATGGCTGCTTCTGCATGGCGGGCGGCCGCTCGGTGATCGACCGGGAGGCCTTCCAGCAGCGGCCGTGGCCGTTTGCCGGCGTGCGCATTTATGACGATATCGATGCGGCGCATGCAGGGGCCCTGGGCGGCGAGGAGGGGGCGGTGATCATCGCCGGCACCGGATCGGCCGCGCTCGCCATCGTCGAGGGTCAGCGGCATCAGTGCGGGGGATGGGGCTTTCACGTCGGCGACCAGATGTCCGGGGCGATTCTCGGGCGCGAACTGGTGCGACGGGCGGTCGAGGCGCGCGACGGGCTGGTTTCGGGCTCGCCGCTGACCGAGGCGGTGATCGAGGCGCTCGGGGGCAGCAACGACGCAGTGATGGACTGGTCGTTCCCCAAGCCCGCGACGCCGGTCGAGTTCAAGGACGAGGCCGGCAATGAGCTGCCGGTGACAGTGGGGCGGGCGCCCAAGGCCTATGGCGACTTCTCGCGCATGATCTTCGACTACTACGAAAAGGGCGATCCGGTCGCGCGCGAGCTTATCGCGCTCGAGCTGAGCTATGTCGACAACTATGTGCGCTGGTTCAAGGAGCGTCGCGCCACGCGCATGGCAGCCACCGGCGGGGTGGGCGAACGCTTGTTTCCGCTGCTGGTTGAGCGCTATGGCAGCTTTATTGTCAAACCGCTCGGAGACAATCTCTCGGGCGCGGTCATTCTCGCAAAGCAGAACTTCGCCGCATGAACTACATCGAACGGAGACATAAGAGCGTGTCCAGCCGCATCATCCCCGTCCAGCCCTTCGACTATGTGGTCTTCGGGGCGACCGGCGACCTGACCAAGCGCAAGCTGATCCCCGCGCTCTACCACAGGTTCTACGACGGCCAGTTCGACGAGCAGAGCCGCATCATCGGGGTATCGCGCACCAAGTGGAGCGACGAGGACTTCCGCAAGGCGGCGCGGGAGGACATCGCCAAGTTCGTCGAGAAGGACTACCAGGACGACAAGGTCATCGAGAGGTTCGTCTCGACGTTCTGCTATGTGCCGCACGATGTGACCGACACGGCCAAGTGGGGCGATCTCAAGAGCAAGCTCAGGGACGACCCCAAGATCGTGCGGGCCTTCTACATGGCAATCGCGCCGGATCTGTTCGGGCCGACCTGCGAGTACATCAAGAAGCAGGGGCTGTACCGGCGCGACGCGCGCGTGGTGATCGAAAAGCCGCTCGGGCACGACCTTGCCTCGTCCATCGCCATCAACGACGAAGTGAGCCGGATCTTCGAGGAGGATCAGGTCTATCGCATCGACCACTATCTGGGCAAAGAGACGGTGCAGAACCTGCTGGCGCTGCGCTTTGCCAATGTGCTGTTCGAGCCGATCTGGAATTCGGCGCAGATCGACCACGTGCAGATCACGGTGGCCGAATCGGTGGGGGCCGGCACGCGTGGCTACTACGACGAGAGCGGGGCGCTGCGCGACATGGTGCAGAACCATCTGGCGCAGCTGCTGTGCCTGGTGGCGATGGAGCCGCCGGCCAGCGACGACGCCAACGCGCTGCGCGACGAGAAGCTCAAGGTGCTGCGCTCGCTCAAGCCGATCACCGGCGACAATGTCGGCAAGGTGACCGTGCGGGGGCAGTATCGCGCCGGTTCGATCGACGGGCAGGCGGTGCCCAGCTACCAGGACGAGCTGCCGGACGACAAGAAGGGCAGCCGCACGGAGACCTTCGTGGCGCTCAAGGCGGAGATCGAGAACTGGCGCTGGGCCGGAGTGCCGTTCTACTTCCGCACGGGCAAGCGGCTCGCGGGGCGGGTGAGCGAAATCGTCATCCAGTTCCGCAAGCTGCCGCACTCGATCTTCGAGCATGCCGAGGGCGCGCCGCGGCCGAACCGGCTGGTCATCCGCATCCAGCCGGACGAGGGCGTGAAGCTGTTCCTCATGATCAAGGATCCGGGGCCGGGCGGCATGCGGCTGCGCGAGGCGCCGCTGGACCTGAGCTTTGCGGAAACCTTCCACGAGCGCACGCCGGAGGCGTATGAGCGGCTGCTGCTGGATGTGATCCGCGGCAGCCAGACGCTGTTCATGCGGCGCGACGAGCTCGAGGCCGCATGGGCCTGGATCGACCCGATCCGCGAGGCGTGGGACGGCTCGAACGAGGCGCCGCAGGCCTATGCTGCGGGGACGTGGGGGCCATCGGGCGCGGTGGCGCTGATCGAGCGCGACGGCCGCACCTGGCACGAGGACGATCTTTGAGCCTCATCCGCCGGTCATTTGCCGACAGGCAGCAGCTGGCCGAGGCCCTTGCCGACGCGGTGGCCGCAGACCTCAAGGCCGGGGCGAGCGCGCGCGGAGCCGCTTCGATGGCGGTTTCGGGCGGCACGACGCCGGCCGGATTCTTCCGCGCGCTGGCCCGACGCGGCGACGTGCCCTGGGACAAGGTGGTGGTGACGCTGGTGGACGAGCGCTGGGTGGATGAAAGCTCGGACCGTTCCAACGGTCGGCTGGTGCGCGCCAATCTGCTGCAGGGGCGCGCCGCCTCGGCCAGGTTCGTGCCGCTTTACCAGGGAGGCCAGGCGCCCGACACGGCCAAGGCGGCGCAGGCCTTCGCCAGCGTGCCGGCGCCGCTCGACGCGGCAATCCTGGGCATGGGAAATGACGGCCACACCGCGTCGTTCTTCCCTGGCGGGGACAGGCTGCACGAGGCGCTCACGGCGGACGGACCGATCGTCGCCATCACGGCTCCGGGGGCGGGAGAGCCGCGCGTGACGCTGACGCTCAAGCGGCTCCTGGGCGCGCGGGCGCTCTATCTGCATATCGAGGGGGAGGAAAAGGCCAAGACGCTCGCACGCGCCGAGGAGGGGGGGCCCGTAGAGGACATGCCGGTGCGTGCTATTGTTGGCCAGACGCAGAAGCCGGTGACGATTTACTGGTGCCCTTAACCCCGGCGGCCGCGCGCCAGACGCCGTAGTTCCGCGCGCCGCCCTGCAGGAGACGACGATGCCCGTCCTCAAGGCCGTTCAGGACGTGACCGACCGAATTGCCGCGCGGAGCGCCGATACGCGCCGCGACTATCTCGACCGCATCGAGCGGGCGCGGGAAAACGGAGTGTACCGCGCAACGTTGAGCTGCGGGAACCTGGCGCATGGATTTGCCGCGTGCGCGCCGGCCGACAAGGCGAGGCTGGCCGGCAACAAAGCGCTCAACCTCGGCATCGTCACTTCGTACAACGACATGCTGAGCGCACATCAGCCCTATCAGTTCTACCCCGACATCATCAAAGAGGCGGCGCGCTCGGTGGGAGCGACGGCGCAGGTCGCCGGCGGCGTGCCAGCCATGTGCGACGGGGTCACGCAGGGCCAGCCGGGAATGGACCTCAGCCTTTTTTCGCGCGACGTCATCGCGATGGCGACGGCGATTGCGCTCAGCCACAACATGTTCGACGCGGCGGTGTTTCTGGGCATCTGCGACAAGATCGTGCCGGGGCTTCTCATCGGGGCGCTCGCCTTCGGACACCTGCCGGCGGTGTTCATTCCGGCCGGACCGATGCCCTCGGGCATGCCGAACGACGAGAAGAGCCGCGTGCGGCAGCTCTACATGGAGGGCAAGGTCGGGCGGGCGGAACTGCTCGAGGCGGAAGCCAAATCCTATCACTCGCCGGGAACGTGCACGTTCTACGGGACCGCCAATTCCAACCAGATGCTGATGGAGATCATGGGCCTGCACCTGCCCGGGGCGAGCTTCGTCAATCCGGGCACGCCGCTGCGCGACGCGCTGACGCGCGAAGCGACGCGACGGGCATTGTCGATCACGGCGGAGGGCAACGCCTATACCCCGGTGGGGCGCGTGATTTCGGAAAAGAGCATCGTCAACGGGCTGGTGGGGCTGCATGCCACGGGCGGTTCGACCAACCACACCATGCACCTCATCGCCATCGCGGCGGCGGCGGGCCTGCAGGTCACCTGGCAGGACATGGCCGATCTGAGCGAAGTGGTGCCATTGCTGGCGCGGGTCTATCCCAATGGCGTGGCGGATGTGAACCACTTCCACGCGGCCGGTGGAATGGGATTTTTGATACGCGAGCTGCTGGATGCCGGATATCTGCACGAGGACGTGGAAACGGTCTGGGGCAAGGGCCTGTCGAGCTATACGGTCGAGGCGCGCTTCATCGAGCAGAAGCTGAGCTTCACGCCGGCGCCGGAAAGCTCGGGCAACCCCAAGGTGCTGGCGCCGGTGAGGCAGGCGTTCAGCAGGAATGGCGGGCTGAAGCTGCTGACCGGCAATCTGGGCAAGGCGGTGATCAAGGTGAGCGCCGTGAAGCCGGAGAATCGGGTGGTCGAAGCCCGGGCGCGCGTGTTCCATACGCAGGATGGCCTGCAGGCGGCGTTCAAGGCGGGCGAGCTCAACCGCGACGTGGTGGCGGTCGTGCGGTTCCAGGGGCCAAAGTCGGTGGGGATGCCGGAGCTCCACAAGCTGACGCCGGCACTCGGGGTGCTGCAGGATCGGGGCTTCAAGGTAGCGCTGCTCACGGACGGCCGCATGTCGGGCGCCTCGGGCAAGGTGCCAGCGGCTATCCACGTGACGCCGGAGGCGTCGGATGGCGGGCCGATCAGCAAGATCCGCGATGGCGACCTGATCCGGCTCGACGCCGAGAAGGGGACTGTCGATTTCCTCGGCGACGAGCGCGAGTTTCTTTCTCGCACGCCGGCGAGCGAGGACCTGCGCGCCTCGCACAGCGGCATGGGGCGCGAACTGTTCGCCGGCTTCCGCGCGCTGGTGGGCGCAGCCGATCGAGGCGCGAGCGTTTTCGGCTAGCTGCCCTCAGTCCGGCGTGTCCAGCCAGGGGAAGATGGTGAGCTCGGGCCAGATGGACCTGGCCCGTGCGGCCTTGGCCTCATGCGCGCGGCGGTTGGCGAGCGCGTAGTTGGGGACGATGCGGAACGAGAAGATGTCGTCGAGGCCGAAGGGAGCGACAACGGCAAGGCGGCCGTCCGCTTCGAGGCGCACGCCGACCGCGTGGGTGCGGCTGGCATAGCGGCCGAGCATCTCCGCGGCCGAACCCAGCGGCGCGAAGGGGACGCCGAACTTGGCCGTAAACCAGAGGTGCACGCGTGCCTGGTTGCGCACCTGGACCGGCAGCGGCAGGTGCTTGAAGCGCAGTTCAAGCCGCCTGATGACGGCGTCCTCGGCCTCGTAACTGATGTCACCGGGTTCGAAGTAGAAAATATCTATGTCGTTGATGCCAGTGAGGTCGGGCCGGCCGGTGAGGCGGTTCCAGACGAGGTTGTATATCGCTCCGGCGACGAGCAGACCTTGAGGCAGTCCTTCGTCCCGCAAACCACAAAGAACGTCCATCAGCAGCGGGCTCGAGCGGATGATGCGTTCGAGTTCGGCCTGCTGCAATTGGGCGGGGAGCCCCGCCAGCTTCAGGTGATCGGCCATCAGCAGAGCATAGGCGATTCCGTGCGGACGCAACGCAATCATGCGAGCGCCGTTTCCGCGACAGCGGGAATCTACTATGAGCCTTGCGACGCGGAGGACCTGGAATGGGCCGACTGATTGCGATTTCGCTGACGCTGCTTTTGGCGGCCTGTTCAACCCTAGGGGTGACCACGCCGTTCGGCGGGGGAGCAACGCTCGACCCGGTGCATGACGACATCGGAAGCCTGCTGATCGCATTCGATCTACCGCGCGGGCTTGGCCCTGCGCCTTCGGGTCAGCTCTTCACCTTCGATGTGGCCAATGGCGGACCGGACGAACATCTGAGGCTGACGCTGGCCCAGGCGGAGGCGGACCAGGCAATGAGCGCGCTGCCGCCTCCGGCGGAGGGGCGCGCCTATTACCTGTTCGCGGTGGCGGATAAGGACAGGCCAGCGCTGGCGGCCGCGCAGGCAGCAGCGGCGGCGCGCGGGGTGGCGGCGAGCGGGGTCAAGCTCGGCATCGTGCCGCATCTTTGCACGAGCGGAACGATCGACCCCAATGCGCTCACTGTCTCGGTGTTTGCAACGATTCCCGGCCGGACGCGGCTGATGCCGTTTCTCGACCAAGAGCCGCTCGCGCAACTTATGACGCAGCCGGGCAGCACCCAGATGCCTCCCTGCGCCTGAGGAGGAGCTTAGGCTGCGCTGGTTAGGCCTGTCTGTTCGGCAGCCGCGGGGCGGGGACGGTTGAGGCCCTGACCGGTGGCCGTCGCCGGCAAGCGTCCCCATCCGCCGCCTGGGCCGCCATAACCAAGGGTCGACCAGGTCTGGCTGCGCCGCCAGCGCTCCCAATAGGCGGCGGCCGCGATTTCGCCGCGCACGAGCTGGTTGAGGCTCTCGCCAACCAGAGTGTCGTCATTGAAGCGGGCATGCGGGTTGTCGAAGCCGCGAGCCTTGAGTTCGAACAGAATATCCTCGAGATCGCGACGGCGCGCCGCAAGGACGTCGAGCCGGGTGCCGTGCTCGCGCAACTCGTCGGATTCGTCCTTGATGCGCTGGGTCAGGTCGTCGAGCTGCGAGAGGAGGCTGCCATCGATTTCGGGGCCGGCCGAGGTGCGCATGGCGCGGAACTCCGCCTCGTCCAGAAAGCGCGAAAGCTCGTCCAGGGTCAGGGCAAGAGCCGGATCGCTGCCCAGGGCCAGGTCGCTCCGGATGCGGATAGCCCGATCGCGACGATCCTGTAGAGCGACGTTCTCACGGTCGAGGGCATCGATGCGGGGCGCAAGCGTCTCGATGGCTTCGCGCGCGGCCCGGCCGCCGGCGCTGTCGAGCGCGCCGTTCTCGAAGGCGGCGACTTCCGCGCGGGCGGCTTCGGCGCGGGCGCGCATCCGGGCGGCATGCCGGCGAAGCCGGACCGGCAGCTCGGTCAAGAGCTCGTAGCGGGCGCGGGCCTCTTGGTAGCCGATCAGCCCGGCGATCCACCGATCGAGCAGCCGGACTAGGCCGCGGCTGCGATCGGCCTGGGTGCCGTAGCCCTTGCTCCACAGATACATGAAGATCTCGTCATCACGGTAGGGGCGGCCGTTGTACTCGCGATCGGCCTCCGCCTGGGCTGCCTTGGCCTCGGCGGCCTCAGCGATGGCGGCCGCCTCGCGGGCGAGGGCAAGGCGGGCGGCATAGTTGGCGTCCGTTCCCAACCGAGGACGGGCCTTGGCGGCGAGCGCGGCCAGTTCGGCGTCGCGACGGCCGGCATCGGACTGGAGGGCGGTACGCTCGGCATTGCCGCGGGCGATATCGGCCTCGATGTGCTGGAGGGCGGCCTCCGCGTCGGCGAGAGCGGCATCAAAGCGCGAGATTGCCGCTTCCACCGCATCGCCGATCTCAGCCACGCGGGCGGCCGCTTCATCATCGGCAGGCCGCAACTGGCGGTAGAGCCCGGCCTGCTGGGCGCGAAGCTTGAGCAGCAGCTCCGCTCCACGGGCAGCGCGCTTGGCAAGTTCGTCCTCCTCGCGCCGGATGTCGCGAAGGGCTTCGTCGAGGGCGCGCAGCGCGTCGGGTCCGGCGAGGCTCATGTCACCACCGCGTCAGCTCGCCGCCGAGCACGTCGACGAGATAATCGGGCTCAAGGAAGCCGAAGTCCTTGATGCCCACGAGGTTGTGCTCGATGGCGCCATCATCGGCCTTGTCGGCCTCGACGGCGCGATAGACATCCTCGGGCACGCGCTCGCCCCAACGGGCAACCGTCTCGACGCGGCCGGTATCCTCGTTGCGGATGGGAAGGCTCACGGCCTGGCCCTGGCCGTCCACGGCCTCGACCACGAGGTAGTAGTTCGTGGCTTCCGAATTGGACTTGGGGAAGGTCCAGAAGCCCCACTTGGCGTCGGGACGGTCGACAATGCGGATCTGGTAGTCCTGCCGCAAGGTATCGCGGATGCGGGTAAGCTCGTCGATCGCGGCCTGAGCGCCGGCGCGGTCGCCATTGCTGGCGGCATCCTTGCCACGGGCGCGGATTCCGGCGGCGTCGTTCGAGGCCTGCTGGACCTTGGTCTCCTCAAAGATGGTCTGGTAGAGCGCGTCCATGCGGGCGGGCATGATCTCGGTCAGCTCGATGCGGCTCTGGCGAAGCTGGGCTTCGTGCCAGGGCCGGTAGCCGAAGAAATAGCCGCCGTAGCCGATAAGGAAGATGAGGCCGACGGCGACAGCCCCCGGCAGCCACTTCCGGCGGACGACATAGAGCCTCGCAAGGGCAGGCCCAAGGCCGCGCGTGGGCGGATTGTAGGTGAACCGACCCTGAGCAGCCGCAGCGATGCCAGCCCGGAGGGCGGTCTCGGGAACGCTCAGTCCAAGCTGGCGGTAATAGGCGGCGAGAGGCGCGAACGACTCCCCACCTTGTGCGTCGAGGGGCGTGGAAGGCAGCAAGTCGGGGTGGTGGCGGAGCGTGTCCGCCACATCCATGGCCAGCATGTCCTCGGTCAGTCCGGCCGCTTCGGCCGTCGTGGCGTCCATGTCGTCTCTAGTCACGCCCATTTCCGCGACAAGCGGATTCCCAAGCGAATCCGAGCCCAGCGCGGCCCGACGCCCAATTTATGACGGGGGCGTCGCCGCACAATTGATTGGGCCGGGACGGCTGACTATTTTCGTCACATGGTGCGAAAAAGCCGCAGGCAGGGGCCCTGACGCCTCATGGATTTCGGGGGCCGATACCTGTTCGCGGCAAAGCGGGCGGATGTGTGGGCGGCGCTCAACGATGTTGGCGTGCTGCGCGCGGTCATTCCGGGGTGCCAGAGCATCCGGTGGACGAGCGAACGGACGCTCGATCTTGCCATCAAGGTGAATCTGGGCGTCGTTCATCCGGTTTTCTCGGGGGAGCTGGAGCTGTCCAATGTGCTGCCTGCCGAGCGCTACCGGCTGGGCGGCAGGGGAAAGGGGCCGCTGGGCCTCGCGCAGGGAGCAGCGGACATCGTGCTCGAGGACAAGGAGGGGGGCACGCTCCTCAGCTTCATGGCAGCGGGGCGGGCGGATGGCGCCATCATGCGGCTTGGGAAGGCCCTCATCGGTCGATCGGCGCAGAAGGTGATCGATGGCTTCTTTGAGTCCATCGGGCGGCAGATGGGAGCGCATGTGACAGCGCTATCGCCCCCTGAGCCCCCGCGAAATCTTTGACCAAACGTTCAAAAACCGCGGATTCCCCTCTTGCGGCGCGGGGAAATGCAAGCTTGTATCGCCCCAACGCTGGGGGGACATGACCACGCGGCATCGCCGCCGCCTCCCTGCGAACCAGGGAGACTGTTCATGATCAAACTCACCCGGCACTTCGGTGCCTTGGCCACGGGCGTCGCCGCGGTCGCGCTGATGGCGAGCGCCGCGCTCGCCGACCCGGCGGTGATCTACGACCTCGGCGGCAAATTCGACAAATCGTTCAACGAGGCCGCCTATAACGGCGCCGAGCAGTGGAAGAAGGAAACCGGGGGCACCTATCACGACCTCGAGATCCAGGCCGAAGCCCAGCGTGAGCAGGCGGTGCGCAAGTTCGCCCAGGCGGGGTACTCGCCGATCGTGGTGACGGGCTTCTCGTTCGCCGACACGCTCAACAAGGTCGCGCCGGACTTCCCCAACATCCACTTCGTGCAGATCGACTCGGTGGTCGACCAGCCCAATGTGCAGTCGGTGGTCTACAAGTCCAACGACGCCTCGTACCTTGCGGGTGTTCTCGCGGCAAAGACCAGCAAGACCGGCAAGGTCGGCTTCGTGGGCGGCATGGACATTCCGCTGATCCACGCCTTCTTCTGCGGCTACAAGGAAGGCTTCATGGCCACCAAGCCGGACGGGCAGGTGTTCGAGAACTATACGGGCACGACCGCGGCGGCCTGGAATGACCCGACCACGGCGGGCGAACTCGCCAAGGCCGACTTCGACAAGGGCGCGGACATCGTCTATGCCGCGGCCGGCGCCTCGGGCCTGGGCGTCATCCAGGCGGCCAAGGACGGCGGCAAGATGTCGATCGGGGTCGATTCCAACCAGAACTACATCGCCCCGGGCTCGGTGCTGACCTCGGTGCTCAAGCGCGTCGACGTCACCGTCTACAATGCCTTCAAGAACGGCGATGCCGGGTTCAAGGCGGGCGTGGTGTCGCTGGGCGTGGCCGAAGACGGCGTGGGCCTGGCCATGGACGACAACAACAAGCCGCTGATCACGGCCGATGCGCAGGCGGCCGTCGATGCGGCCACCAAGGGCATCGCCGACGGCACGATCAAGGTGCACGACTACACGACCGACAATCAGTGCCCGTGATCGGTCGTACGTGACCGCCTCGGACGCAACATCGACTTCCCAGCGCCCCCCGGGGGGCGCTGGTTCCGATCTGGCGATCGAGCTCAGGCGCATCAACAAGCGCTTCGGGCCGGTCTGGGCCAATCGCGACATCGACCTCGGCATCAAGCGTGGGACGATCCACGGGATCGTGGGCGAAAACGGCGCCGGCAAGTCGACGCTGATGTCGATCCTTTATGGCTTCTACACTGCCGACAGCGGCGAGATTTACGTCAACGGCAAACGCGAGCACATCACGGATTCGCGGCATGCGCTGGCGCTCGGCATCGGCATGGTTCACCAGCACTTCATGCTGGTGGACAATTTCTCCATCCTCGAAAACGTCATTCTGGGCGTGGAAGGCGGAGCCATGCTCGCGCCGGCCCTGAGCAAGGCGCGCAAGGAGCTCAAGCGTCTGGCCGAGGGATACAGCCTCGACGTCGATCCCGACGCGATCGTGCAGGATGTTTCGGTGGGGCAGCAGCAGCGCGTCGAAATCCTCAAGGCGCTCTATCGCGGCGCCGATACGCTGATTCTCGACGAGCCGACGGGCGTGCTGACGCCGGAGGAGGCGGACGATCTCTTCCGCGTGCTGCACGTGCTGCGCGATCAGGGCAAGACCGTGATCCTGATCACGCACAAGCTCAGGGAGATCATGGCGATCACCGACACGGTCTCGGTCATGCGGCAGGGCCAGATGGTCGCGACCATGCCGACCAAGGAGACCTCGCCGGAGAAGCTGGCCGAACTGATGGTCGGCCGGCGCGTGCTGCTGCGCGTCGAGAAAGGACCGGCGCATCCGGGCAAGCCACTGCTCGAGGTCAAGAATCTGGTGGTGGCGGACGACCTCAGGGTCGTGCGCGTCAAGAACGTCAGCTTTGCCGTGCGGGCGGGCGAGATCGTGGGCATCGCGGGGGTTGCCGGCAACGGGCAGTCGGAGCTGCTGGAATCGATCGCGGGCATGCGCGATCAGCTTTCCGGCGATGTGGTGCTTAACGGCAATGTGCTGTCGCTCGAGGGCGACGACGGCGCGCATCGCGCAAGGCTCGCCGGTCTCGCCCATGTGCCGGAGGACCGGCAGACCGAAGGGCTGGTGGTGCAGTTCGAGGAGTGGGAAAACAACATTCTGGGCTATCAGCACGACCCCGCCTATGGGCGCGGCCTGTTCCTCGACATTGCGGCGGCGCGCAAGCAGGCGGCGGAGCGCATGAAGACGTTCGACATCCGGCCGGACAATCCGCGCCTCAAGACCGCCAACTTCTCGGGCGGCAACCAGCAGAAGATCGTGCTAGCGCGGGAGATGGAGCAGGACCCTGACGTGCTCGTGGTCGGGCAGCCAACACGCGGGGTGGATATCGGCGCCATCGAATTCATCCACAACCAGATCATCAAGATGCGCGATGCCGGCAAGGCGATCCTGCTGGTATCGGTGGAGCTGGACGAGATCCGCTCGCTCTCCGACCGCATCCTGGTCATGTTCGACGGCCAGATCGTCGGCGAAGCCGACCCGGCGGTGGCGACCGAAGGAGAGCTGGGGCTCATGATGGCGGGCATCGCGAAGAAGGAGGCCGCCGAATGAGCGCGCGCCGCCCGTTGCCGCGCTGGGCCGATGTGGCGCTGTTGCCGGTGCTGAACCTGCTGCTGGCGCTCATCGTATTTTCGATCTTCGTGGCGCTGATCGGGCAGAACCCGCTTCAGGCGCTGGCGATCATGATCAACGGCGCCTTCGGCTACGGAGAGGGCGTCGGCTTCACTCTGCATTTCGCCACGAGCTTTGTGTTCACCGGCCTGTGCGTGGCAGTGGCGGCGCATGCGGGGCTGTTCAACATCGGCGGCGAGGGGCAGGCCTATGTGGCGAGCCTGGGCGCCATTGCCGTCGGCTTCCTGATGGATCACACGGTCTGGTGGCTCGTGCTGCCGGTGGCGATCCTCGCCTCGATGATCGTGGGCGCGGCCTGGGCCTTCATTCCCGGATATCTGCAGGCCAAGCGCGGCAGCCATGTGGTGATTACCACCATCATGTTCAATTTCATCGCCTCGTCGCTGATGGCTTACCTGCTGGTCTATGTCCTCAAACCGGCAGGCGTGCAGGAGCCCTCGACCGCCAATGTGGTGGCCGCCGGCAAGATCCCGCAGTTGAGGCAGTTCTTCCCCTGGTTCGGCGGCGCGCCGCTCAACATGACCATCATCTTCGCGGTGCTGGCGCTGATCGCCGTATACGTTCTCATCTGGCGCACCAAGTTCGGCTATGCCCTCCGGACCATGGGCCACAGCCCCTCGGCCTCGCTCTATGCCGGCATTTCCAACAGCCGCATGATCATTCTGGTGATGATGATATCGGGCGCGCTGGCGGGGATGGTGGCCGTAAACGAGGTGCTGGGCGTACAGTCCCGCATCGTCATCGACGTGACCTCCGGCTATGGATTTGTGGGGATCGCAGTAGCGCTGATGGGCCGCAACCATCCCATCGGGATCGCGCTTGCGGCCGTGCTGTTCGGAGCTCTCTATCAGGGCGGGCTCGACCTGCAATTCTACATGCCCGCGATCACGCGCGACATGATCGTGGTGATCCAGGCGCTGGTGATCATGTTCACGGGCGCGATGGAGGGGCTCCTGCGACCGGGTCTCGAGACCGCCTTCATGCTCTATTCGCCCCGCCAGAAGGCCGAAGCGGCGGTGCGCGAAACCGTCGGGACCGAGGGCTGAAGATGGATTATGAAGTCATCGTCTCGACGCTCGCCGCGACCGTCCGGCTGACGACGCCGCTCCTGCTGGCCTGTCTCGCCGGCCTCTACTCGGAGCGCTCGGGCGTGTTCGACATCGGGCTCGAGGGCAAGATGCTGGCGGGTGCCTTCGGGGCGGCAACCGTCTCAGTGCTGACCGGGAATGTGTGGCTCGGGCTGGCTGCAGCGATCGTGGTCTCGATCATCATGGCGATGCTGCATGCCCTCGCCTCGATCACGCTCAAGGGCAATCAGATCATTTCGGGCGTGGCCATCAACTTCTTGGCGCAGGGGCTGACGGCGGTGCTGGGGCTTGCCTGGTTCCATCAGGGCGGGCGGACGCCTCCACTGCCCGAAGGCGGGCGGTTCGAGGCGATCGACTGGCCCTGGGCCGATCAGATCCATGGCATCCCCATCATCGGGCCGCTCTATGCGACGCTGCTCTCCGGGCACAATATCCTGGTTTATGTGGCGTTCCTGTGCGTGCCGCTGACCTACTGGGTGCTCTATAGAACGCGGTTCGGCCTGCGCCTGCGGGCGGTGGGCGAGAACCCCAAGGCGGTGGACACCGCTGGAATATCGGTGACGCTGCTGCGCTACCGGGCGCTCATCATCACCGGCGTGCTGTGCGGCATTGCAGGGGCGTATTTCTCGATCGCGCAAGGCAACGGCTTCATCAACAACATGACGGCCGGAAAGGGCTTCATCGCGCTCGCGGCGCTGATCTTCGCCAAGTGGCGGCCCGTTCCGGCGATGTTCGCAACGCTTCTGTTCGGGTTTCTCGACGCGCTGCAGATCCGGCTGCAGGGGGCGACGCTGGTGGGCACGAACTGGCAGATCCCGGTGCAGTTCATCCAGGCGCTGCCCTACATCCTCACCTGCATCCTGCTCGCGGGGTTCATCGGCAAGGCGATCGGACCCAAGGCCGGCGGCATCCCCTACACGAAGGAGCGCTGAAGTGCCGGCAACCGACGCCGATCTTTTTTCGGCGGCCGAAGCTGCGCGGGCGAAGGCCTATGCGCCGTATTCGCATTTCCATGTGGGCGCCGCGATTCTGGCCGACGACGGGCGCATCTATGCCGGATGCAATGTGGAGAACGCGGCCTATCCCATCGGCAACTGCGCGGAGGCCTCGGCGATCGCGGCGATGATCGCGGGGGGCGGCAGGCGGATCAAGCGCATGTATGTGACGGGGCCGGGCGCGGCCCCGGTAACCCCGTGCGGGGGCTGCCGGCAGCGGATAAGGGAGTTTGCCGACCAGGACGTGGTGGTGATCAGCCACGGGGTGGAGGGCGCGCCGCTGAGCCAGACCCTGGCGGAGCTGCTGCCCCATTCGTTCGGGCCCGAATTCCTGTCGCGCTAGGGGCGGAACCGTCGGGCGCAGCGGTCGTTCATACGACCAAAGCCGCCGGCCCCGCCCTCAGGTCGACGGCATGTGAGATGGACGCCCGCCTCGACATGACGTTGATGGGGGGCGCCCATCTTTGGTAGTGTCGTCTTCTCCGCCGACGACCTGCCGGAATGCACGCGGCCGGCAAGAGCCGGCGAACAGCGCCAGCCGGGCGCGAGGGAGGATTCATGAACCTCAGGGTGGTCGATACGCCGGCGCCTGTCGCCAAGCCGGTGAAAGCTGTGGCGCCGCCGGCCCGCAATCCGGGCTTCCCGCTCGATCTCGACTGGGTGGGCCGCATCCGCATGAACCGCTCGGCGCTGGAGCGGCGGGCGGCGACCATCGGCGCCCGCCGGACGGTCAAGAAGGAGTGGCAGGCTGCGTGGCTGCTCAGGGCCATCACGCTGATAGACCTGACGACGCTCAATTCCGACGATACCCCGGGGCGCGTGGAACGGCTCTGCGCCAAGGCGCGGCACCCGCTGACGAGCGACATCATCGAGGGCTACGGCATCGAAGACCTCAGGATCGTGCCGGCGGCCGTGTGCGTCTATCACGCCTTCGTGCCGACCGCGGTGAGGGCGCTCGAAGGCTCGGGCATTCCGGTGGCGGCGGTGTCCACGGCGTTCCCGCACGGGCTGGCGCCGTTCGACACGAAGGTGCGCGAGATCGAGGAGAGCGTCGCGGCAGGGGCGAAGGAGATCGACATCGTCATCGAGCGGCAGATGGTGCTGACCGGCGACTGGCAAGGCCTCTACGACCAGATCAAGGCGTTCCGCAAAGCCTGCGGCGAGGCGCACCTCAAGACGATTCTAGGGACGGGCGAGCTGGCCACGCTCAACAATGTCGCCAAGGCTTCGCTGGTCTGCATGCTCGCCGGCGCCGATTTCATCAAGACTTCGACCGGCAAGGAGAAGGTGAATGCCAGCCTGCCGGTGTCGCTGGCCATGATCCGCATGATCCGCTGGTTCGCCGAGGAGACCGGCGTCGAGATCGGCTACAAGCCGGCAGGCGGCATCTCCTCCGCCAAGACCGCGCTCGACTACATGGCGCTGGTCAAGGAGGAACTCGGTACCCACTGGCTCCAGCCCCACCTCTTCCGCTTCGGCGCCTCTTCGCTGCTGACCGATATCGAGCGGCAATTGGAGCACAATCTCACGGGCCGCTATTCCGTCGATTACCGGCAACCCATGGTGTGAGTGGTCTGCGCTATACACCTACCCCATCCCCCCTGCGGGGAGAGGGTTGCCGCAGGCGCGACGCAAGAGATTTTCATGAACAAGATCGCCGAAATCTTCCAGAGTCTCGATTACGGTCCGGCCCCCGAGAGCGCCGAGCCGG
>DASZSH010000135.1:0-2533 GCA_035548755.1 Devosia sp. | reverse complement strand
GCTGGCTCATCAGCTTCAACGTCATCAACACGCGCAACCAGCTCGTGGCGGGCGTGTGGCGCGCCCTTAACCAGCTCACCGACCCCATCCTCAGGCCCATCCGGCGGGTCATTCCGCCGGTGGGCGGGCTCGATCTCAGCCCCATCGTGGTCTTCGTCATCATCTTCTTCCTGCAGCAGCTCATCGCCAATTTCGCCGTCACCGGCCGGCTGATCTAGGCCATGCCGCTACCCTGGCGGGTGGTGCCGGAGGGTCTCGAGCTCACCGTGCGCGTCACGCCCAATGCCGGAACGGACCGGATCGAGGGGATCGAGCTGCGCGACGATGGCGAGGCCTATCTGAGGCTGCGCGTGGCGGCGGCGCCCGACCGGGGGCGGGCCAATGCGGCGGCCGCGGCGCTCCTCGCCAGGGCGCTGGGCGTACCAAAAACCGCGGTCAGCGTCGTTGCCGGAGAGACGGCGCGGCTCAAGCGGCTGGCCATTGCCGGCGACGGGGCGGCGCTGGCGGCCCGCCTTGCAGAGCTGATGTCCCGCTAGCGCGGGCCCGTGGCGAACTCGAAGCGCAGCGCCTGGGCCTGCGCCTCATCCTCGACCAGGTGCTCGTTGCGCGCGCGGCGGCGGGCCTCTTCGATATATTCCTCCTCGCGGATCTGGGCTTCGTCGGTGCCCAGTTCGATCGGCCAGGTGGCCAGATGCCGGCCGAAACGGTCGAAGATATGGATGTGGCGCGTCATGGGCGGTCCCTCCTCGCGGGTTTCCGCAAGGCTAACGCGCCGGCCCCCCTGCCGGCTTGACATGCCGCAAGGGCGGGCGGCCGGAAGCTGCCGCAAGATGCTCCCCGCACGCCCCAAACCCGCGGAAATCCTTGGGCTTGACCGCAAAAGCGGTTGAATCGGCGCAGCCGATTTGGCAGAAGCACCGTCACATTCCCCGGGGGCGGGGAGGAGCGCCTTGGCGATCGCCCTGGCGCGCCGCCAAGGGAACGTCCCCCGGGGTCCTGAAACCTCGAGGGACCACTCCAAAATGACATTGTTACTCTGGGCGATCGTCGTGGCAGGGCTGCTGTCGATCGTCTATGGCATCGTGACGACGCGCGGGCTGCTGAGCGCCGACGCCGGCTCGGCCCGCATGCAGGAAATCTCCGCGGCGGTGCGCGAAGGCGCTTCGGCGTATCTGCGGCGGCAGTACACCACCATCGCCATTGTCGGGGTGGTCATCTTCATCCTCGCCTTCTGGCTCCTGGGCGCCTATGCGGCGATCGGCTTCCTGATCGGCGCGGTGCTGTCGGGGTCCGCCGGCTTCATCGGCATGAACGTGTCGGTGCGCGCCAATGTGCGCGTGGCGCAGGCGGCCACCAAGGCGCTCTCGGGTGGGCTCGATCTCGCCTTCAAGTCGGGCGCGGTCACGGGCCTGCTCGTCGCCGGCCTCGGGCTCTTGGGCGTCACGCTCTATTTCATCGTGCTCACGCAGTTCCTGGGGCTCGCCCCCACCTCGCGCACGGTGATCGACGCGTTGGTCGCCACCTCCTTCGGCGCCTCGCTCATCTCCATCTTCGCCCGTCTGGGCGGCGGCATCTTCACCAAGGGCGCCGATGTGGGCGGCGACATGGTGGGCAAGGTCGAAGCGGGCATCCCCGAGGATGATCCGCGCAACCCGGCCACCATCGCCGACAATGTGGGCGACAATGTCGGCGACTGCGCCGGCATGGCGGCCGACCTGTTCGAGACCTATGTGGTGACGGCCGTCGCCACCATGGTGCTCGCCGCGATCGTTCTGCCCGACGCGCTCAAGCTCGCCGGCATGGTGCTGCCGCTCGCCATCGGGGGGGCCTGCGTCATCACCTCCATCATCGGCACCTATTTCGTGCGCATGGGGGCCAGCCAGAACATCATGAACGCCCTCTACAAGGGCATCATCGCCACCGGCATCCTGTCGCTCATCGCTCTGCCGCTGGTGCTGTGGTGGGTGTTCGGCGATCTCAACACCCCGCTCGGGGCCGAGGGCGGCAAGGCCTTCACGCCGTTCTCGCTGTTCTGGTGCGGCGTCACCGGCCTCGTCATCACCGGCCTCATCATCGTCATCACCGAATACTACACCGGCACCGGCCGGCGTCCGGTGAACTCCATCGCCGAGGCGTCGGTCACCGGGCACGGCACCAATGTCATCCAGGGCCTCGCCGTCTCACTCGAGGCAACGGCGCTGCCGGCGCTGGTGATCGTGGCGGGCATCATCGTCACCTACAATCTCGCGGGCCTGTTCGGCATCGCGGTGGCGGTCACCACCATGCTGGCGCTTGCCGGCATGATCGTGGCGCTCGATGCCTTCGGGCCGGTCACCGACAATGCCGGCGGCATCGCCGAAATGGCGGGCCTGCCCAAGGAGGTGCGGCACAATACCGATGCGCTCGATGCAGTGGGCAACACCACCAAGGCCGTCACCAAGGGCTATGCCATCGGCTCGGCGGGCCTGGGCGCGCTGGTGCTGTTTGCGGCCTACACGCAGGATCTCAACTTCTTCTCGGCCGGCGCCCCGGC
>DASZSH010000134.1:0-1647 GCA_035548755.1 Devosia sp. | reverse complement strand
AGAATTCGATTTCAGTCTCAGTGTACATATCCATCGTCGATTCCCCAGGGTAGCCTTACACCGAGTGGCGATCGAGGGAAGCTCAAAAAGTCGCTTCCCCGTGTGCTTGGCGCCGCTGTCTGACAAGCAAGCTGACAACGGTATCCGGGAGTGTCACTTGCCCGAAGTTGTCGGCCCGGCCGCGACGCGGCCACCCTCTCCCCTGCGGGGAGAGGGGAGGTAGGTGCTGACTGCTAGTCTTCGGAGGCGGCTTCCAGCACATCGAGCTCCATCTCCCGCAGGCGCTTGACCCCCGGATCACGTCCGGCCATGACGGCCGCGAAGTCAGCGTGCCCGAGCCGAAATCAAACAGCCTAGTCTTCGGAGGCGCCCTCCAGCACGTCCAGTTCCATCTCCCGCAGCCGCTTGATTTCGTCGCGCAGGCGGGCGGCTTTTTCGAATTCCAAATTGGTGGCGGCCTCCCGCATCTGCGATTCCAGGTCCTTCAGCACCGCCTGGAGGTTGGCGCCGACCTGGATTTCCTCGCGGCCCTTGCTGTCCCGGCCAATCGACACCGTGACGCGGTCCTTCTCGTAAACGGAGTCGACGATCTCCTTGATGTTGGACTTGACCGACTGCGGTGTAATGCCGTTCGCCTCGTTATAGGCAAGCTGCTTTTCGCGGCGGCGGTTGGTTTCGGCGAGCGCGCGCTCCATCGAGCCGGTGACGCTGTCGGCATAAAGGATGACGCGGCCATCGACATTGCGGGCGGCGCGGCCGATGGTCTGGATGAGGGAGGTCTCGGAGCGCAGGAACCCTTCCTTGTCGGCATCGAGGATGGCGACCAGCGCGCATTCGGGAATGTCGAGACCCTCGCGCAAGAGGTTGATGCCCACCAGCACGTCGAAGGCGCCCAGGCGCAGATCGCGGATGATCTCGATGCGCTCGATGGTGTCGATGTCCGAATGCATGTAGCGCACGCGGATGCCCTGCTCGTGCATGTATTCGGTGAGGTCCTCGGCCATCTTCTTGGTGAGCACGGTGACGAGCGTGCGGTAGCCGGCGCGGGCGACCTGCCGCACCTCGTCGATGACGTCGTCGACCTGGGTCTTGGCGGGGCGCACCTCGACCGGCGGATCGGTGAGGCCGGTGGGGCGGATCACCTGCTCGGCGAAGACGCCGCCCGCCTGCTCCATCTCCCAGGCGCCGGGGGTGGCGCTGACATAGACGGTCTGCGGGCGCATGGCGTTCCACTCCTCGAAGCGGAGCGGGCGGTTGTCCATGCAGGAGGGCAGGCGGAAGCCGTATTCGGCGAGGGTCGCCTTGCGGCGGAGATCGCCGCGATACATGGCGCCGAGCTGGCCGATGGTGACGTGGCTCTCGTCGACGAACACGAGCGCATTGTCGGGCAGGTATTCGAACAGGGTGGGCGGCGGCTCGCCGGGCTTGCGGCCGGTGAAGTAGCGCGAATAGTTCTCGATGCCGGCGCAGGAGCCGGTGGCTTCCATCATCTCGATGTCGAACAAAGTGCGCTGCTCGAGGCGCTGGGCTTCGAGGAAGCGGCCGGCGCCGTTGAGCTCCTGCAGGCGGGCGGCGAGCTCCTGCTTGATCTGCCTGAGCGCGCCGGTGAGGGTGGCGCGCGGCGTCACATAGTGCGAATTGGCGAAG
>DASZSH010000133.1:0-2864 GCA_035548755.1 Devosia sp. | reverse complement strand
TCTCATCCGGCTCTATCGCAAGGTGCGCGAGACCAAGGGCATCAAGAAGGTCATGGTCGCCTCCGGCGTGCGCTACGACCTCGCGGTCAAGAGCCCGGAATATGTCGAGGAGCTGGTGACCCACCACGTCGGCGGCTACCTGAAGATCGCCCCCGAGCACACCGAGCGCGGCCCGCTCGACAAGATGATGAAGCCCGGCATCGGCGCCTATGACCGCTTCAAGGAGATGTTCGACGCGGCGGCGAAGAAGGCCGGCAAGAAATACTACCTGATCCCCTATTTCATCGCCGCGCATCCCGGCACGACCGACGAAGACATGATGAACCTCGCGCTCTGGCTGAAGAAGAACAAATACCGCGCCGACCAGGTGCAGACCTTCCTGCCCTCGCCGATGGCGACCGCCACCGCCATGTACCATACCGGCGTCAACCCGCTCCGCGCAGTCCGCCACGGCGCCAGCGACAAGGTCGAAGCGATCAAGGGCCTGACGCAACGCCGGCTGCACAAGGCCTTCCTCCGCTACCACGACCCCGACAACTGGCCGGTGCTGCGCGATGCGCTGAAAGCCATGGGCCGCACCGACCTCATCGGCTCCGGCCCCAACCAGCTCGTGCCCGCGCACCAGCCGCCCGGCACCGGCAAGGCCGCGCCCACGCGGCGAAAGCCGGAACGGCAGGCGCGCGGGACGCAAAGGTTCACGACGAAGGGCGTGCCGTTTCCGGGGAAGAAGCAGTGAAGGCTAGTGGGCGTGAGATCGAGCTAGCTGAAAATGACGTTCGTCGCGGCGAAGCAGTTTGGTCAACTCGACCTCCAAACCACGATCGTCTAGGCCGGTCTCGCCGACCAGGGAATCGACACCGCCATGCCGGATGTCGAGCAACTGCTCACGGCAGCGACAGCATCTAACAGCCCTGAATTCCTTATCGCATCCCACCGCGGCGGCGCGACGCTCAAGCGGGTCTGGAATGGCCGGATCTCCAATGCACTAGACCAAACCCGCATCGGCCGACGCGCCCTGTTGAGCGCGGTAGTTGCGGAGATGCTGCAGCAAGTTCGCTAGGCGGATGCGACGGCCCGTCGCCTCAGTCCATGATCCCCGCGCCCTCCCTGTGGTCCTTGCGAATCGAGGGTGGTGTCATAAGCGCAGGCTCCCCGCTTGCCGCAAGCTGCTGTCCGGGTTAGACAACGACCGTGGGCTACGAGGCGACCCCGCCCTTTCCGCACTGCTCCGAAAAATTCAGCGCCGCTGTCGATCCCCGGCCTTCCCGTTCGACGTCTCCATGTCGGGGCCGATTTCCGGCCCCACCACAGGAGAAAAGCCATGCGCGTGATGGTGCTCGTAAAAGCCACCCCGGACAGCGAGAAGGGGATCGACCTCAAATCGCCGGAGACCCAGAAGATGTTCGCCGACATGGGCGCCTTCAACGACGCCCTGAAGGCCGCCGGCATCCTGGTCACCGCCGACGGCCTCAAGCCCTCCTCCGCCGGCAAGCGCGTCGCGTTCGAGGGCGCCCGGCGCACAGTCATCGACGGCCCCTTCGCCGAGGCCAAGGAGCTGGTCGCCGGCTTCTGGATCTGGGAGGTGAAGGACATGGCGGAGGCGGTCGCCTGGGTGAAGCGCTGCCCCAATCCCATGCCCGGCCCCAGCGAGATCGAGATCCGGCCGTTCTACGAGGAGGCCGATTTCCGGGAGTGATGCTTCGGCCGAGGCCGCACGGCACCTCAGAGCTTGATCTTGCGTCCCGCCTTGCGCGGGCGCTTGAAATCGAGATTGGCGCCGGCAAGCGGCGAACGTCGCAGGGCGGCGACGATGCCGCCGTTTCGAGGCTTCTTGATGGCACGTCGTTGCGTCTTGTTCACGGGCAGTCTCCCCTGTTTCGAGTCATTTGCCATGGCCCAATGGTCTTGAAACCGGCCGAGCGTTAGCCGTAAATCAGGCCAAGGAGAAGAGCCATGGTCAATGCAGCATCCAGATCGACGCACAAGCGGGTCCAGACGAGACGCCAAAGGGACGCGATCGAAGAACACGGCCAACCCGCCTTGTCGGCGCGCGACAGCGAAGTCTTCGTCGATGCGCTGCTGAGGGCGAAACCGATCAATGCCCGGCTTCGCGAGACCGTGCGCCGGTACCGGGCGAAATCTCAAGTGCTAACCTGACCCCGCATGACCTACGCGCAATACAACGCCTTCTGCCGCAAGCTGCCGGCGACCAGCTATGTCGTGCAGTGGGGCGGGGCGCATGTGTGGAAGGTCGGCGGCAAGGTCTTCGCCATCGGCGGCTGGCACGTCGATCACCCGGCCTTCACCTTCAAGGTCAGCGAGATCGCCTATGAGATGCTGAAGGGCGAGCCGGGCCTGCGCCCCGCGCCCTACCTCGCCTCGCGCGGCATGAAGTGGATCCAGCATTACGACGCGCCGGGTCTCACGGATGCCGCGCTCAAGGACTGCATCCGCCAGTCGCACGCCATCGTCGCGCGCGGCCTCTCCAGGAAGAAGCGCGCTGAGCTCGGGCTGCCAATGGACTAGCCGGGCGGACTGATCTTCGGCTTCGGTCGGCGGCGAACGCGCGACCGGCGGATCGCCGGAGATATTTCCCGGCCGCCGTATTAGTCTCTTTCCCGGGGGCAGAGGAGGGATGGGATCATGGCCAGGAAATACACCGGGCAATGCGCCGCTCGACCTGCCGCAATTCGAGAGCATGCCGCGCTGACGAGCCGCCTCGTCTGCGATAGCCCCAACGGCTGTCGCAATACTGTCGCAAAACCTTCTTAGAGTGCTGGCTTTCGAGCGCCCGAGGGCGCGGCCCAGGCGCGCCGCGCTCGCCGGGCGGGACCCGTCAGCCTCTTGGGGGTGCCCGTGGCAGC
>DASZSH010000132.1:0-9583 GCA_035548755.1 Devosia sp. | reverse complement strand
ACCGCGAGCGCCGCCTCGAAGGCGGCGATGGCGGCGTCGACCGAGTCCGTGCCCTGCTCTGCCTCGCCCAGCCGCATGAGCGAGGCTCCCAGGTTGGCTTGCGCGGTCGCCCAGTCGAGCGGCGTGCGCTGCTCGTCAAGGGCGGCGACGGCCGCGCGCTGCGCTTGGGCCGATTTGGCGTATTGAGCCGGATCGCCGGTGTGATCGCCGATCAGCCTCAGCACATTGCCCAGAGTGCTTTGCGCCTGCGCCCATTCGAGCGGTCTTGAGGCCTTGTCGGTCAGCGAAATCGCATCCTTTATGGCCTTGAGCGCCTGATCGAGGGACTGCGTGCCCTGCTCGCGGTCGCCCAGATAGACCAGCACCGAGGTGAGGCCCAGTTCGACCCGTGCCCAGGCCTGGTTGGGCGCGCCCTGGCGCCTGTAGAGATCGAGCGCCTCGCGGTAGGCTTGCGCGGCTTCCTGCATGAGGCGGGGGTCGGCCGCCGACTCCCCCATCTCGGTCTTGAGGTCGGCGATCGAGGTCTGGATGCGGGCCCTGGTCAAATCGCTGATGGAAGGTGACTCTCCGGCGGCCGCGTAGGCCTCGAGCGCTGAGGAAAAGGCGGCCTGGTCATTGCGATGCACCGCCTGCTCGGCGAGCGCATTGCCCTGCCGCCACTTGTATGTCACGGCCGCCTCCTCGTCCCAGCGGGCCGCCTGCTCATAGGCCTTGCCCCACATCAGCGCGGCCGTTTCGAAGTCGAAGTTGAGGTCGGCGGCCTGGGCATGCGCGTTGTAGGTCTGCGCAAGCTGCCGGCGGGACGCCGCAAGATCGGCCTCCGTCTGATCGAGGCTCTGGGAGAGCGTGTCGGCGCGGGCAGAAGCCTCGGCCCGATATTTGAGCGCCAGGGCCATCGCCCCCTCGTCCTGCGCCTGCTGGGCAAGTCCGGCAAGGCGCGCCAGCTCCGGGTCCGTCAGAGCGGCGTCAGCGCGTTCGGCCATGAAGTCCTTGAGCTTCTGCGCCCCCTCGGCGAGCTTCTTTTCGAGGTCTCCCTCGCCTGCCGTGTCGACGCCGAGCACCTTCAGCATCCCGTAGAGGGCATCGAGCGGAACGCCCTGCTCCTCGGCGACCGCCTCGACATAGCGCTGCGTCGCCGCCGGTTCGCTGGCGATGGTCAGCAGCAATTGCCGCCGCCCCTCGCGGATCGCTGCGGCGTCGCCCGTCGCCTCCTCGACCGGCTTGCCGAAGCTCAGGACCGCGCGCAGGGACGAGTTCACCCAGGGGAGCTGCCGGGCACGGGTTTCGAGATAGACCTCCTCGCTGACCATCGTCATCAGGTCGGCGAACGAATAGCCGCCGGCGCTCAGATGCTTGAGCAAGGCCGTCGCGTAAGGCGAATTGCCGTCCGGCGCGCCGTCGAGCGCGGGCTGACCGGGGGATGCGGCAAATCCGATCACCACGCCCAGGCCCTCGGGCGCGTCCGGCCTTGCCGCCGGCACGGGGCCGCGCATCGCCTCGAGGCCGCTGGCCGCGACGGCAACAGGCTTGGCCGCCCCGGGGAGCTGCACGAGCTGGCCGGCGGGAAACGAGTTGGTTCGGCACGCATCCAGCAGCACGATGGTGATGGGCACGGTCCGGGCGAGCTCATCGAGCAGGTCCTCAACCGCAACCAGGCTCTGCCCGGCGGTTTGCGGGGTGGTCAGGTCCGTGTCGGTTGGAACCAGATAGTCGGCCCCGCCTGCCTCGATTCCGTGGCCGGAGTAATAGACCAGCGCGACGTCGGCTCCCTTGGCCTCGGCGGCGAAGTCGACGATCGCCTCGCGCAGCCGGTGGGCATCCCCGTCGAGGACGCGGTCGACCGAAAAGCCCAGCCGGTCGAGCATGTCGTCCATGGCTCGCGCATCGCGTTTGGGGTTGTCGAGCTTTTGCAGCGTGTCGTAGTCGCTTTCCCCGATCACGAGCGCCACGCCGCGGAGGGGGCGCGCATCGTCGGGCCTTGCCGCCGTGCTGAGCGCGGTGGCGGCAAGCAGGGCCAGCGCAACGATCCTCAAGCGCCTCATGGTCGGAATCCCCGCGCGAACGCCCCGCAAGTTATGACGCGCGGCGGGGCGCCAGGCTTGGCGAGACTGTTGCGGCGCGGCTGAGGGCGCAATGAACGGGCTCATTGGCTCGCGGCCAGCACGGCCTTGGCGAGCGGAATGGCGGAATAGCCCAGATCCGATGGGGTGAGCCCCAACCGCACGATCACAAGCTGCGCCGAGGGGATGACGGCGATCGACTGGCCGTCATGGCCGTCCAGCCAGAAACTGCCCTCCGGCAGGCCGGAGTCGGGCTCGAGCCAGGTCTGCATCTGCGAGTATCCGCCCGGCAGTCCGTTCGGGGTCTGCATGAGCTTGACGAACCCTTCCGGCAGCAGCCGCAGGCCGTTCCAGACGCCGTCCTGCGCCAGGAGCTGGCCGATCCGCGCCCAGTCGCGGGCGGTGGCGTACATGTAGGAACTGCCAACCAGCGTGCCGGCCTCGTCGGCTTCGATGACGGCGCTGTCTGCCCCGATCGGGGCGAACAGGGCCTGCCGTGGATAGTTGGCCGCGTCGGCGCCCACCCGGTCCATCCAGAGGCGCGCCAGCATGGTCGCCGTGCCGGTCGAATAGCTGAACACCGTGCCTGGCCGGGCGACCGAAGGCTGCGAGGCGGCGAATCCGGCCATGTCCGGCTCGAGGAAGAGCATACGGTTGACGTCGGAGACGTCGCCGTACTCCTCGTTGAAGGCGAGCCCGCCGGTCATGGCCGCAAGATCGCGCAGCCGGATGTCCTTGCGCGCGTCGGTCCATTGCGGGAACAGCCCGGCATCGTCGAGCCCGATGCTGCCCTTGAGCATCAGCGTGCCGATCAGCATGGCGTTGACGGTCTTGGCCATCGACCAGCCCAGAAGGGGCGTTCGAGCGTCGAACCCTCCGGCATACCGCTCGGCGACGATCCGGCCGCCGCGCGCCACCACGATGGCCCTGGCCCCGGGCCCGGCGAGCGTGGGGTCGGCGATCAGGCGGGCAATCGCGGCATCGGGCGCTTCGGCCCAGGCGGCCCCGCCCGTCGCCTGCGGGAGCGCGGGCGGCAGCGCCGCGACATGATCGAGGCGGCCGTCGGGCACGAGCGTGCAGCCGTGGCCCGGCCGGGCAATGGCGACCTGCGGCGCGACGAAGCCGAGGATTTTCGCGGTCACCGTTCCTGCAGACCTGTCGACGGTCACGCCCACGAGCCGGAGCAGCGGATTGCCCGGCGCCTGCACGTCGGTATTGAGCACCTCCTGGGGGTTGCGGCCGGCGAGGAACACGTTCGAGCAGACGATCTTGGCCGCATAGCCATCGCCCACGCGCAGAAGTTCGGGCGGCGCGACCGCCAGGTAGATGGCAAGCCCCGCAACGATCACGACAAGCGCCGCGATGAGCCCGAGCACAATTCGGCGGATCATCAGATGCCCCTCGATCGCATCAGCCGACAGCACGCTAGCATCCCCGCTATCCCCAGCCCCGCCGAAAAATTCTGCGCTTGACAGGATTCGGCGATGCGGGCGGCGGGCGCGCCCCTCGCGTCCACGCAATTCCGGCCCCTCCGGGAAGGCGAAAATTAGCGTCGATTTGAGGCGGGTTTAGCGCGGATTCCGATTGCCGCTTTTGAGCTCGCCGCAGGGTGTCCGGCCCTCCGATTCGGGTGTTTTCGAACCGCCTTTGCCGGCTTTTCCATTGTCCCCGCTATTCACAACTCCTATACTAAATCTAGCGAAAATGGCCTGGCGAAACACAAGCTATGGTCGTTTTCGCCGGTTTGGCCCGTTGACGGGTTTTCTGAATCGGACCACAGATTTCGACGCTGCGAGTGGCGTGTCGCGCCAAGCGCAACTGAAGTCCCCGGGGAGAGTTCGGCGCAAGACCGGACAAGGCCCAGGGGCACGGGGCGAGCCGATCCGTGGCGACGGGGAGGCTTCAGTAAAGCGTCAAATGTGGCGGATGCCGTGGCGGCGGCAGCAGGGCTTTTGTGCCCTCGAATTGGGGACTTTTGGACGATGCATATCGAACGTCGGTACACCGAGGCCAAGGCGGGCGCCTATGCCGGGATCGAATTCCGCTCGACCACGAGCGAGATCCGAAACCCCGACGGCTCGGTGGTGTTCAGGCTCGAGGGCATCGAGGTGCCCGCAAGCTGGTCGCAGGTGGCCGCCGACATCATCGCGCAGAAATATTTCCGCAAGGCCGGCGTCGCCCGGCTGCTCAAGCGGGTCGAGGAGAACAATGTTCCCTCCTGGCTCTGGCGCTCGGTGCCCGACGAGAAGGCCCTCAAGGCCCTGCCTGAAGCCGAGCGCTATGGCAGCGAGACCGACAGCCGCCAGGTGTTCCACCGCCTGGCCGGCACCTGGACCTATTGGGGCTGGAAGGGCGGCTATTTCGATACCGAGGAGGACGCGCGTGCCTTCTATGACGAGCTGTGCTTCATGCTCGCCACGCAGAAGGTCGCGCCCAACTCGCCGCAATGGTTCAACACCGGCCTGCACTGGGCCTATGGCATCGACGGGCCCGGCCAGGGGCACTTCTATGTCGACCCCTTCACCAAAAAGCTCGTGCAGAGCAAATCGGCCTACGAGCATCCGCAGCCGCATGCCTGCTTCATCCAGTCCATCGAAGACGACCTCGTCAACGAGGGCGGCATCATGGACCTTTGGGTGCGCGAGGCGCGGCTGTTCAAATACGGCTCGGGCACGGGCTCGAACTTCTCCAAGCTGCGCGGCGAAGGCGAGAAGCTCTCGGGCGGCGGCAAATCCTCGGGCCTGATGAGCTTCCTCAAGATCGGCGACCGCGCGGCGGGCGCCATCAAGTCGGGCGGCACCACCCGGCGCGCCGCCAAGATGGTGGTGGTGGACATCGACCACCCCGACATCGAGGCCTACATCAACTGGAAGGTGAAGGAGGAGCAGAAGGTCGCCGCCCTGGTCACCGGCTCCAAGGTGGTGAGCCGGCACCTCAAGGCCATCATGAAGGCCTGCATCAATTGCGAGGGCAATGGCGACGACTGCTTCGATGTTCAGAAGAACCCGGCCCTGAGGCGCGCCGTCAAGGACGCCAAGAAGGCGCTCGTGCCCGAAAACTACGTGCAGCGCGTCATCCAGTTCGCGCGGCAGGGCTATACCGACATGGAGTTTCCGGTGTTCGACACCGACTGGGACTCCGAGGCCTATCTCACCGTCTCGGGGCAGAACTCCAACAACACCGTGCGCGTGACCGACGATTTCCTCAAGGCGGTCGAGACCGACGGGGACTGGAACCTTGTGGGCCGCACCTCCGGCAAGGTCACCAAGACGCTCAAGGCGCGCGAGCTGTGGGAGCAGATCGGCTATGCCGCCTGGGCCTCGGCCGATCCTGGAATCCACTTCCACACCACCATCAACGAGTGGCACACCACTCCGGCCGCCGGCCCGATCGTGGCGAGCAACCCCTGCTCGGAATACATGTTCCTCGACGATACGGCCTGCAACCTCGCCTCGGTGAACCTGTTGCCCTACCGCAACGCCGACGGCAGCTTCGATGTCACCCGCTTCGAGCACACCTGCCGGCTCTGGACCATCGTTCTTGAAATCTCGGTGATGATGGCGCAGTTCCCCAGCCGCGCCATCGCCGAGCGGAGCTTCCTCTACCGCACGCTGGGCATCGGCTATGCCAATATCGGGGGCCTGCTGATGACCTCGGGCATCCCCTACGATTCGGCGGAGGGCCGCGCCATCTGCGCCGCCATCACCGCGCTGATGACAGGGGCCGCCTACCGCACGTCGGCCGAAATGGCGGCCGAGCTCGGCCCGTTCGGCGATTACGAGCGCAACGGCCCGCACATGCTGCGCGTCATCCGCAACCACCGCAATGCCGCCCATGGCAGGGCCGAGGGCTATGAGGGCCTCTCGATCAACCCCGTGCCGCTCGACCACGCCTCGCTCAGGGACGAAGCGCTGAGCGCCCGCGCCCGCTCGATATGGGACGAGGCGCTGGCGCTGGGCGAAAAGCACGGCTACCGCAACGCGCAGGTCTCGGTGATCGCGCCCACCGGCACCATCGGGCTGGTGATGGATTGCGACACCACCGGCATCGAGCCCGATTTCGCGCTCGTCAAGTTCAAGAAGCTTGCCGGCGGCGGCTACTTCAAGATCATCAACCGCGCGGTGCCTCCGGCGCTGCGCACGCTGGGCTACACCGAGAGCCAGATCGCCGAGATCGAGGCCTATGCGGTGGGCCACGGCAACCTCAACCAGGCGCCGGCGATCAACCCCGCTTCGCTCAAGGCCAGGGGCTTCACCGACGACAAGATCGCAGCGCTCAACAAGGCCCTGAGCTCGGCCTTCGACATCAAGTTCGTGTTCAACCAGTGGACGCTGGGGGCCGATTTCCTGCGCTCGCTGGGGGTCACCGATGCGCAGCTCAATGACATGAGCTTCGATCTTCTGGGCTTCCTGGGCTTTTCGAAAAAGGACATCGAGGCCGCCAACATCCATGTGTGCGGGGCCATGACGCTCGAGGGCGCGCCGCACCTCAAGGCCGAGCACCTGCCGGTGTTCGACTGCGCCAATCCCTGCGGCAAGATCGGCAAGCGCTACCTTTCGGTCGAAAGCCACATCCTGATGATGGCGGCGGCGCAGCCCTTCATTTCGGGCGCCATCTCCAAGACCATCAACATGCCCAACGAGGCGACGGTGGAGGACTGCAAGCAGAGCTACATGCTGAGCTGGCGGCTGGCGCTCAAGGCCAACGCGCTCTATCGCGACGGCTCCAAGCTCAGCCAGCCGCTCAACGCCTCGCTCATCGCCGACGACGAGGACGACGAGGACGAGGCGGTCGAAACCCTGCTCGCGGCGAGCCAGGCGGCGCGCGTTCCGGCCGTCACCGAAAAGATCGTCGAGCGCATCGTCGAGAAGGCCGTGCGCGAGCGCGAGAAGCTGCCGCAGCGGCGCAAGGGCTATACGCAGAAGGCGATCGTGGGCGGCCACAAGGTCTATCTGCGCACCGGCGAATACGAGGATGGGCGGCTGGGCGAGATCTTCATCGACATGCACAAGGAGGGCGCGGCCTTCCGGGCGATGATGAACAACTTCGCCATCGCCATCAGCCTCGGCCTGCAATACGGCGTGCCGCTCGACGAATATGTGGAGGCCTTCACCTTCACCCGCTTCGAGCCCGCCGGCATGGTGATGGGCAACGACCGCATCAAGAACGCGACCTCCATTCTCGATTACGTGTTCCGCGAGCTGGCGGTGAGCTATCTCGACCGCGACGATCTCGCCCATGTGAGCGCCGATGCCGGCACCTTCTCGGTGGGCAAGGGCGTGGCCGAGGATGCCGCGGTGCGCAGCCCCGCTCCCGCCCCCGTGCCCGCCCAGAACGTCGTTTCACGCGGCATGACGCGCGGCAAGCTCCAGGGCCAGAACCTGATGCTGGTGCAGGGCGGGCCGGCGCTCGTCAGCCCCGCCCTCGCTATCCAGCAGTCGACGGTGACGGCGCTCAAGACCTCGACCGCCTACAAGCCCGAGCCGGGCGTGGCGCCGGCCGCCTTCAATGCGGGCGAGCTCACCCCCATCCCCTCCCCGCCCCCGGGGCAGGACCACGGCCAGCTCCGCGCCCAGGCGCAGATGCAGGGCTACACCGGCGACCAGTGCACCACCTGCAATTCCATGCGCATGAAGGTTTCCGGCCACTGCCTCGTCTGCGAGGACTGCGGCACGACCACGGGGTGCAGCTGAGGCGCCCGCCCTGCTACCGGACAACAACAGCACGGACAACAACAGCAGCGGCGGCCCCTTGAGCAAGTGTGGAGAGGAAATTGACGGTTCGTTCGATTGACCTTCGGCTTGAAACTCTGGCGGAGCACGCCAGACTACAACTGGGTATCCCCGATGATGAACGGCCCGACCCGCTTGACCTCCTTGCTCGCGCAACCATACTTGGGCTCATTGAGACTTGGAGAATTGTTCCAGATCCCGAATTGCCTAGGGCCGATGCGCAATGGGACGGTCGGGCCATTTACATTCGCCGGAGTGTGACCGAACGTGCGCAGCGGGGGGACGCGGACGCCTCCTTCACAGTGTTTCACGAACTCTCACACGCGCTGCTTGGACATAACCCGCGCAACCGTGGAGTGCGCGACCGGCGCAGGCAATTCGGCCGCTATATCGAAGTTGACGAGGAACACGCCGATCTTCTTGCAGGTGCGCTTATGGCCCCTGAGCGCCTTGCCAATGTGGATCAGTTCACCGATGCGGCCGAGTTCGCGAGACGATTCCGCATGCCGATCGAAAAAGCGGCCATTCGACTTGAGGAGCTAAAGCGTCGTCACCGGCACAGGCACGGCATCTCGCGCCGCATCATCCAGTCCGGATTGGAATTCGACACCGGCGACTATGGACTAGCGATTAAGGCGATGATGAATAACGCGGAACCGACTAAGCGTCGGCGTCGATAGATTCCCATACTAGTTCCTATGGGAACATTCCGGCAGTGGCTTCTTGCTGTGCCGGAAACAAAGATACCCCAGAGTCAGGAGGGCCGGGTAGCAGCCCAGCCCTCCGACGCGCCGTGGTCTGGCCAGCGCGGGCAATTGCGAATCCTCCCAATTGCATTTTGGAATTTGAAGAATGCAGTCGCAAGAGTCGATAGGGCCGGACAACAACATGCACAGGAAAGCATAGCATGTCCGAGAAACCAGCGATTACCGCGAGCCTCCTTGCTGAGTACTGCTTCGCAAGCGCTCCGCGCCGATACCGCATCATCGAGATGATGCAATCCGACGGCTTCGAGCCCTACAAGAAATGGTATGGTGAGGTGCCCGGGGCCTATCGCCGGTACATGTCGACCGGTCGAGATGACTCAGCCCTAGAATATCTCGAAGCGGCGCTCGTAAAGCGCGAATATGTCACAGAGGAAGACGAGAACAAAATCCTCCTCCAGTTGGACGCGATCGAACACATTCGACACATTGACCACGGTGGGATCGATCCTAGCCTCCGCATTCTTCCTTTCGACCATCCAGCGCGTTCTACGGAAGTCGCGGGCGTCACTATTCGGGTCAATCCTACCAACCTCGTCCTCGGAACACGGATTGGCCGTAGGGAACAGTTTGTCGGTGTGTTGAAGCCCTACCTGAAGAAGACACACAAGCTCGGAAAGGACGAGGCCGCGGCGCTGATAACCATCTTGCATCTGTTTGTTGAAAGGGAACTTAGCGCCCTTGGCGAGCCGGCGATAGAACAATGCTTTGTTGCGGAAGTGTTTTTCGAGCGTCTCTTGGCCCCTCCCAGATCGTATAAACGGCGACGGGAGCTTATTGAGGCGAGCTGCCTCGAAATCGCCGAACGTTGGCCGTCGGTTCGCGCCAAGTCTGGCGCGGAGCGGAAGGGGGCGGCGACACGCTAACGGAGATGCTTCGGCGCATCCTTTGAAGCGGGCGCCGCCAATCTGCGGCGCCGCGCCTTTTGGACCAACCTCAGAAGATCGCGCACGTGTCGAGGATCACCCACTCGCACACCTGCTTGCCGTCTTTGTCGAGGTGGCACTTCTTGATCATCTCGTGTTCG
>DASZSH010000131.1:0-14676 GCA_035548755.1 Devosia sp. | reverse complement strand
GCGGCTACTGCGGCCGCAGCGCCGCAAGCGCGCCGCCGACGCGCTGACGGAAGCGGCAAGCCTGGCGGCGGGGGACCTGGTGGTCCATGTCGACCACGGCATCGGCCGCTTCCTCGGCCTCAAGCAGATCGAGGCCATGGGAGCGCCGCACGACTGCGTGGAAATCCAGTATGCGGGCGACAGCAAGCTCTACCTGCCGGTCGAGAACATCGAGCTATTGAGCCGCTACGGCTCCGACGGCAGCGATATCGAGCTCGACCGGCTGGGCGGCGTCGCCTGGCAGGCGCGCAAGGCCAAGCTCAAGAAGCGCATCCGCGATATGGCCGAGCAGCTCATCAAGATCGCCGCGCAGCGCCAGCTCGCCCATGCCGAGCCCATCGACATCAACACCGGCGCCTATGACGAATTCGCGGCACGCTTCCCTTACGAAGAGACCGAGGATCAGCTCGCGGCGATTTCGGCCGTCTTTTCGGACCTGACCAATGGCCGCGTGATGGACCGGCTGGTGTGCGGGGACGTGGGGTTCGGCAAGACCGAGGTGGCGCTGCGCGCGGCCTTCGCGGTGGCCATGTCGGGCAAGCAGGTGGCCGTGGTCGTGCCGACGACCCTGCTGTCGCGCCAGCACTTCCGCACCTTCCAGGAGCGCTTCGCAGGCCTGCCGATCCGCGTGGCGCAGGCGAGCCGCCTGGTCAGCGCCCCCGAGCTCAAGGCGACCAAGGAGGGGATCGCCAGCGGGCAGGTTGATATCGTGGTGGGGACCCACGCGCTGCTGGGCAAATCCATCCAGTTCAAGAATCTCGGCCTGCTCGTGGTCGACGAGGAGCAGCATTTCGGGGTTGCCCACAAGGAGCGGCTCAAGGAGCTCCGCGGCAACATCCATGTGCTGACGCTGACGGCGACCCCGATCCCGCGCACGCTGCAGCTGGCGCTCACCGGCGTGCGCGATCTCAGCCTGCTGGCGACGCCCCCCATCGACCGCCTGGCGATCCGCACCTTCATCTCCCCGTTCGATCCCATCTCAATCCGGGAGGCCCTGCTGCGCGAAAAGTACCGGGGCGGTCAGGCCTTCTATGTGGTTCCCCGGATCAAGGACCAGCCCGATATCGCCGAGTTTCTGCGCGAACAGGTGCCGGAGGTGTCGTTCGTGGTCGCCAACGGCCAGATGGCGGCGAGCCAGCTCGACGACATCATGAACAATTTCTACGACGGCAAGTTCGACGTGCTGCTGGCCACGACCATCGTGGAATCCGGACTCGACATCCCTAACGCCAACACGCTGATCGTGCATCACGCCGATCATTTCGGGCTGGCCCAGCTCTACCAGATCCGCGGGCGCATCGGCCGGAGCAAGCAGCGCGCCTATGCGCTGTTCACGGTGCCGGCGCAGCGCAAGCTCACCGACACGGCCGAGCGCCGCCTCAACGTGCTGCAGTCGCTCGAGAGCCTGGGGGCCGGCTTCCAGCTGGCCAGCCACGATCTCGATATCCGGGGGGCCGGGAACCTGCTCGGCGAGGAGCAGTCGGGCCATATCAAGGAGGTGGGGTTCGAACTCTATCAGTCGATGCTGGAAGAAGCCGTCGCCTCGCTCAGAGACGGGGCCGCCGAAACCGAGGAGAGCGGCGAGTGGAGCCCGCAGATTTCGCTGGGCATGCCGGTGATGATTCCCGAATATTATGTGCCCGATCTGCAGGTGCGCATGCAGCTCTACCGGCAACTGGGCGAGCTCAAGGACGCGCGGGAAATCGATGCGGCCGGCGCCGAGCTGATCGACCGGTTCGGACCGCTGCCCGAGGAGGTGGAAGCCCTGCTCAAGGTGATTCTGGTCAAGGCGCTCTGCCGAGCGGCCAATGTGGAGAAAGTGGAGGCCGGGCCCAAGGGCGCCGTCATCAGCCTGCGCAACAACGAATTCCCCAATCCTGCCGGCCTTGTCGAGATGATCTCCGACCCGGGCATGGCAGTGCGGCTCAAGCCCGACCAGAAACTCGTCTTCGCGCGCGACTGGCCGAACGCGTCCTCGCGCCTCAAGGGCACGGCGGCCATTCTCAACCGCATGGCCAAGCTGGCCGAGACGGCCGCCGCGTAGTCACGCGAAATTGCCCGGATGGGGTCAAATTGGCGCCGGGAATCTCCGGCACATTCGGCAGTATCGCAATCAACAGAGCGATCCTTTGCAGCGCCGCAACAGGGGGCCGGAGAAAGATTTGGAAACCCTACGAGGCCATGTTATTGCCCGAATTCGCCCATTGAAGGGCAGCCAACTGCAAGGCGGCCGAAGAACCGCTGGATCGCTCGGGAACCCCAAGGACTATCGATGAGCTTCAAATTGCTTCTTGCCGCGGGCATGACCGTTGCCGCGCTGACGCTTCCCGCTGGGTCGGTTCTCGCGCAGGACGCCTCGAGCGCGCAGCCTCCGGCCGGCGATGCCGGCACCGCGTCCTCCTCCGCGCCGGCGTCCGGCGATCAGGCGGCCGCCGCCGCTCCGGCGAGCCAGAACTGGCTCAAGATCTGCGATCCCGAGAAGGACGGAAAGCGCGCCTGCATCATGCGGCAGGTGGTGGTGACGCAGAACAAGCAGTTCCTCGGATCGTTCCTGCTGCGCGACGATCCGGGCCAGGAGAGCCGCCTTCTGGCCGTGGCCGCCGTGCCGCTCGGAGTGCTGCTGCCCTTCGGCGTGACATGGCAGATCGACGGCGGCAAGCCGATCCGCGTCCCCTACATGCTGTGCGACCCCCAGTCCTGCGCGACCCAGCTCGTGGTCAACGAGGCCTATGTCAACAGCCTCAAGAAGGGCAGCAAGCTGACCCTCACGGCCAAGAACCGGAAGAACGAGGACCTGGTCATCACCATCAATCTGGCCGGCTTCACCACCGTTTACGATGGCGATGCGGCGCTGACCTTCGACGAATTCAACAAGAATGCCTCGGGCGAGGCGGCGCTCGAAAAGATTCTCGCCGATCGCGCCGAGGCGGCGCGGCAGAAGCTGGCAGGCGGCGACGCCTCGTCGTCGTCGAGCTCGGCGCCGGCGCAATAGCGGCGGCTAGCGTCACGGACATTGACGGCACAAGGCGGGGCACCAACGGTGCCCCGCGTCGTTTCAGCGTACGCCCATGCCGATGTCGAAGGCCGCTTTGCGCAGCGGCGGCAGCATCTTGAGAGCCCACAACCCGCCAGCGCGCGCCGCCTGAGCCGGCAGGAAGTCCGAGAGCAGGGAGCGAAAAAGCGTGTCGACCATGGTTCCGGTGCGCAGCAGATCGCCGGCGCGACGCCGCGCGTAGTCCTGCGAGACCTCACGGGCGGAGCGGCCGGTCGCCGCGTCCAGCGCCGCCGCGAGGTCGGCGACATCGCGCAAGCCGAGGTTGAGGCCCTGTGCGCCGATGGGGGGAAAGGCGTGAGCCGCCTCGCCGACCAGCACGATGCCGTCCTTGCCGGCAATGGCAACGCTGAGGGTGGAAAGCAGGAAGATGTGAGCGGGCGTGAGCAGCTCGATACGGCCGAAGAGCCGCTGCGACTTCTCGGCGAAAACGGCCGCGAGCCGCTCGGGGCCGCCCTCCTGCGCCGATTTCAGGGCCTCACGCTGGTCGATCCAGACGAGGTTCGCCCGGTTGCCGCCCGCGGGCACAAGCGTGAACGGGCCGTTTTCGTAGTGAAATTCGATGGAGGCGCCGCCGATCGGTCGCTCGAGGCCGAGATCGCAGACAAGGGCGGCCTGGGTGAAGCCGGACTCGCGGGCGCGAAAGCCTCCAGCCTCCCGGACGCGGGACTTCTTGCCGTCGGCTCCCACAACCAGATCGGCCGCGAGGATTTGTCCATCGGCGAGACGCAGACGCGCGCCCGCGGGGGTGACTTCCAGGTCTTCAAGCGTCGTTTCGATGGAGCGCAGATTGCCGATCCCGGCGCGCACCGCCTCGAAGGTTTCCGCGAGCCTGACATTGGGCAGGTTCCAGCCGAAGGCGGGCAGGCCGAACTCGGCGCTGTCGAACAGCGTTTCGGGCGCCCGGATCAGACGCCGGGTCGCGTCGATGATGCGGATCTGGGTCAGCGGGTGGCCGATTGCGGCAGGGTCGGCAAGCAGTCCGGCGGCCTTGAGATAGTCCACCGCCGGCAGCATCAGGGCCGAGGTGCGCCGGTCGGGCGGGCCCTTGGGAACCAGATGCAGGGTGTCGAGGCCCGCGCGCGCAACCGCCACCGCGGCGGCAAGCCCGGTGAGCCCGCCGCCGACGACGACCGCCGTCGATCCCTTCAGTGCGCCACCGCCAGCCGTTTGTCGCGTCCGCTTGGAATGATCACCGAGCCTCCATACGACCCGACGAACAGGGCAAGCAAGTAGATGAGCAGGTCCTGCGGCCAAAAGGCCAGAAGCGAAATGGCGGGCCCGGGGCAGATGCCCGACATGCCCCAGCCGATGCCGAAAATGGCCGATCCGAGCACGAGCGGAGCGTCGATGCGGGTGAATTCGGGCTCGTGGAACCGGCTGGCAAACAGCGGCTTTTCGCGCCGACGGCCGATGCGGACGGCGATGAACATCACCACCACCGCCGGCACCATGACGAAGGCCAGGCTCGGATCCCAGCCGCCCGAGGGGATCGCGGTGAAGTCGAGAAAGCGCAGCACCTTGAGCGGATTGACCATGCCCGAGATGTAAAGTCCCGCGCCGAAGGTCAGTCCAGCGACAGCGGAGAGCGCCAGGTAGGGAAAAGAGAGCGGGCGGGTCATCAGACGATCCCCGTAAGCGTGACAGTCAGGATTGCGACCACGAAGAAGACGCCGACGGCAACGAATGATCGCTTGCTCAGCCGCGCAAGACCGCAGACTCCGTGGCCGGACGTGCAGCCATTGCCGATCTTGGTGCCGAAGCCGGTGAGAATTCCCGACAGGCCGACCCAGATCGCCGTGCCGGGCGCAAACCAGGCCGGCGCTCCGACGAGACTTGCGGGCCGATTGCCGAGGGCGGGAAACAGGCTCGCCGCCGCAAACGTGCCTGCGACGAGCGCGACCAGAAAGACCAGACGCCAGGCGACCGTCCGGGCCGGCGGCAAGAGCTGGCCGAAGATGCCCGAAATGCCCGCTATGCGGCCGTTGCCGAGCCAAAGCATCGCCGCGGAAAGACCGATCAGGAGTCCCCCGATCGTGGCGGGCAGGGGAGTGAACGTATCCATCGATAACTCCTTGAAGGAAACGGAGTCTAGCATCGCCGGTCCCCCCTAAACAGCGGACGCAAAAGGCAATTTTTCTGTCCGGAGCGGACGGGGAGGAATGCTTGCGCGGGGAAATCGGGCTATGTGACACTTCCAACCGGGGGGCCCGCCACCTAGATTGGCCGCACCCTTAAAGCGGAGCCCCTGATGTTCGACCTGCTGCTCGATCCCAACACGTGGATCGCGTTTGTCACATTGACCGTGATGGAGGTCGTCCTCGGCGTCGACAACGTCATCTTCATCTCGGTGCTGGTGTCCAAGCTACCCAAGGAGCAGGCCGACCAGGCGCGGACGATTGGCCTGAGCCTGGCGCTCATCTTCCGCATCGGGCTGCTTCTGGTGCTGAGCTGGATCATCGCGCTGAGCGAGCCGGTGTTCACCGCCTTCGGCCACGGCTTCTCCTGGCGCGATCTCATCCTGCTCGCCGGAGGGCTGTTCCTCATCTACAAGGCGGTCACGGAGATGCACGCCGAGATCGAGGAGCCCTCGCAGGAGTCCGAACTGCAGCGGCAGGCCAAGGCGATGCTCTCGGCCATTGTCGGGCAGATCATCGTGCTCGACTTGGTGTTTTCGATCGACTCGATCATCACCGCCATCGGCATGGCGCAGCATGTCGAGGTGATGATCGCCGCCGTCATCGTCGCTGTCGGACTGATGTTCCTCGCCTCCGGTCCGATCGCCGGCTTCGTGTCCCGCCATCCCACGACCAAGATGCTGGCGCTCGCCTTTCTCGTGCTGATCGGCGTCACGCTGGTTGCCGATGGCGTCGGCTTCCACATCGACAAGGGCTACATCTACGCGGCGATGGCCTTTGCCGTTCTCGTCGAAGGCATCAACATCTTCGCCCGGCAGCGCCGCCAGCTGGTCAAAGCGACGGCCGGGGCCGAGACGCCGACGCGACCGGCGCCTGCGGTCGCGCCGGCCGAACCCGCAACGAGCGCGGCGCGCCAAAAGTCGCGGTCGAGTCCGGCCCGTCGCGCCCAGTCCCGGCCCAAGTCGGCTCCGCGGAAGAAATCATGAGCCGGGCCGTCTTTGTCCGCGCGCTCGGCGGACCCGAAGTGCTTTCCCTCGAAAGCCGGGAACTGGGACCGCCGGGACCCGGCGAGATCAAGGTCCGCAATCGCGCCATCGGCCTCAACTTCGTGGATGCCTACCAACGGACGGGCCTGTACAAGGTGCCGCTGCCCTTTGTGGCCGGAAATGAAGGCGCGGGCGAGGTCGTCGCCGTCGGCGAGGGGGTGAGGCTGTGGAAGGCCGGCGACCGCGTCGCCTATTCGGGCCCGGTGGGGGCATATGCGGACGAACGGCTGCTGCCGGCCGATCGGGCCGTACCGATCCCGGACGGCATCGACTTCGAAACGGCGGCCGCTGCGCTGCTCAAGGGCACCACGGCGTTCTATCTCCTGCACTGGACGCATGCGCTCAAGCCGGGGGAAACGGTGCTGATCCACGCCGCAGCGGGCGGGACAGGCTCGATCCTGTGCCAGTGGGCCCACGCCATCGGCGCGCGCGTCATCGGAACGGCCGGGACGGACGAGAAGGTTGCCGAAGCCAAGGCGCTTGGCTGCGACGAAGTCATCAACTATCGCACCACCCAGTTCGCGCCGCGCGTGCGCGAGCTGACCGGGGGCAGGGGTGTCGACGTCGTCTATGATGGCGTCGGGCAGGCGACGTTCGAGGCCTCGCTCGATTGCCTGAGGCCGCGCGGTCTGATGGTAAGCTTCGGCAACGCCTCAGGACCTGTCTCGATCCCCCGGCTGACGATCCTTGCCGAGAAGGGATCGCTCTTTCTGACCCGGCCGACGAGCGCCGCCTATTTTCCGGACGGCGACAGGTTGCGGGAGGCCGCCAAGGCGCTGTTCGAGGCGATCATCCGCGGCGACATCCGCGTCTTCATCGGCCAGACCTGGCCATTGGCGCAGGCGGTGGAGGCGACCCGCGCCCTCGAGGCGCGCCGGACCACCGGCTCGACCGTGCTCATCCCGTGAGGCGATGATGGCGGGCAGGGAGGGATTCGAACCCCCGGAACGCTTGCGCGTTCGCCGGTTTTCAAGACCGGAGCAATCGACCGCTCTGCCACCTGCCCGTCCGGTCGCCTTTATCCCGCCCCGGCCGGGGCGTCCAGCCGTGGCGGTGCGCCAATGAGCCCGACGGCCGGCGCGACGGTGCTGCCTCTTGGCGACCGGGCGATGCTGATCCGCTTCGCCGACACGCTGTCGGACGAGGCGAACCGATCGGCCATCATGCTGGCCCGGGCGCTCGAGGCCGATCCTCCCGCCGGCGTGCTGGAGATCGCGCCGGGGCTGGTCTCGGTTCTTCTGCGGCTGGAGGCGACCGCCGATTTCGGGCGCGTCCGCGGCGAGGTCATGCTGCGAAACGAGTTTGCACAATTCAGCCCCGGTGTCGAACACCGCGTTCCCGTGCGCTTCGACGGCGACGACCTCGCGGAGGTTGCCGCGCGGCTCAGCCTGTCACGGCAAGACTTCATCGAGCGCCACAATCGCGCCCCGCTGCGGGTGCTGGCGACGGGATTTGCGCCCGGCTTCGTGTATTGCGGCCTGCACCCCGCGGACATGGTCGTGCCGCGCCGCGAGAGCGTGCGTCCGATGGCGCCGGGCGGCACGGTGCTGTTCGCGGCGGGGCAGACGGCCATCGCCGCAACCCCCATCCGCACCGGCTGGCACGTCATCGGCCAAACGCCGTTCCAGAACTTCGACCCCTCCCGCGATACGCCGACGCGGCTGCGTGCGGGCGATCTCGTGCGCTTCGAACAGATCGAATGACGGCAATCACGATCACCCGCGCCGGACCGCTCGCGACCCTCCAGGATGAGGGGCGGTTCGGGTTCCTCCGGCATGGGATCAGTGCTTCAGGCCCGATGGATCGCGGGGGCTACCGGCTTGCCGGCGCCATGCTCGCGGTTGCGGGCAGAACGGCGATCGAGTTCACTGCGGCGGGTCTGGAGTTTACAGCTGATGGACCGCTCCGGGCGGGATGCGCAGGGGGCGCGTTCCGGCTCGCCGTCAACGGCCACGAACGCGAGTGGCCGGCCCGGCTGGGGCTTGCTGCGGGCGACCGCGTCGCCATCACGCCGGGACCCGCGGGCAACTACGGATATGTGCGCTTTGACCGCGAGGTGGATGTGCCCGTGGTGCTGGGCAGCCGGGCGACGAATGTCGCCGTGGGTCTTGGCGGCTACAAGGGCCGGGCGCTCCGCGCGGGCGACCGGATCGGCCTGGGCGGCGAGGGCACCGCCCCGGACCCCGCCCCGCCGCCATCGGGCAGCGGACCGCTGCGGGTGATGTGGGGCCTTCATGCGGATCTTTTCGACTCGGCGGCACGCGAGGGTTTTGTGCGATCGGGCTTCATCGTCACGTCAAACCTCGATCGCATGGGGGTGCGGCTCGCGGACCGGAGCCGGGCGCTGGCGGGTCCACCGAGGCTGACGCTGGTCTCGGACGCAATCGTTCCCGGCGACATCCAGATTCTCGGAGACGGCACGCCGATCGTGCTCATGCGTGACCACCAGCCGACGGGCGGGTATCCTCGCATCGCGACCGTGGTGAGCGCCGATCTCGACCGCTTCGCGCAATTGAGGCCAGGCGAGGAGGTTCGCTTCATTCCCGTGACGCTCGAGCACGCCCGATGAGCCTGACGCTCGATCTCAATGCCGATCTGGGGGAGGGCGTGGGAGACGACGAGGCCATGCTCGACATCGTGTCGTCGGCGAGCATCGCCTGCGGCGGGCATGCCGGCGACGAAGCGAGCATGCGCCGGGCGCTGCGCGCCGCCAAGGCCCGGGGCGTGGTGGCAGGCGCCCATCCGGGTTTCCCCGACCGCGCCAATTTCGGCCGGGCGCGCATGGCGCTGCCGCCCGAGGAGCTCGACGCGACCATCCGCGCGCAGGTTCGAACACTTGTGGAGCTGGGCGATGAAGAGGGCTGGCCGGTCCGCTACGTGAAGCTCCACGGCGCGCTCGCCAACATGGCGGCGGAGGAGCCGGCAGTGGCGGCGGTCTGCTTCGCCGCCGTCGAGGGTCTCGTGCGCGACATGGCGATCCTTGCCATCGACAATTCGGCGCAGGCTGACATCGCCGAAAGCTTCGGCTTCCGCACGATACGGGAGGCTTACGCCGATCGGGCCTATCAGCCCGACGGCCTGCTGGTTCCCCGCCAGATGCCGGGGAGCGTCCTGCACGAGCCTGCGGCGATCGCCGAAAGAGCGGTGCGACTGGCGCTATCGGGGGAGATCACGACGGTCGAGGGCAGCACGATTGCGTCCCAGGCCCGCTCGCTGTGCATCCATGGCGACACGCCGGAGGCCGTCGACATCGCCAGAGCCGTCCGTGCGGCGCTTTCGGCCGCAGGGGTTGAGATCAGGCCCTCATTGTGAAATAGGCCGCCCCAGAGGTGACCGATGACGGCAAGACTGATCGACGGCAAAACCTATGCGGCCGGGCTCAGGGAGCGGATCGCGCAGCACGTGGCCCGGCTCAAGGCCGATCATGGCATCACCCCGGGCCTTGCCGTCGTGATCGTCGGCCACGACCCGGCAAGCGAGATCTATGTCGCCAACAAGGCCAAGCAGACCGTGGAAGCGGGCATGCTCTCGCAGAAGTACGAGCTGAAGGAGACGGCCAGCGAGGCCGAGCTGCTCACGCTCATCGAGCGCCTCAACGGCGATCCGGCCATTCACGGCATTCTGGTGCAGCTGCCGTTGCCGCGTCACATCGATCCGACCAGGGTCATCCTGACGATCTCTCCGGACAAGGATGTCGACTGCTTCACGCCAGCAAGCGTAGGCAAGGTCCAGATCGGACTGCCCGGCCCGGTCGCATGTACGCCGCTTGGCTGCCTGATGCTGCTGCGCGACTTCGTGGGCGACCTGGCGGGCCGGCATGCGGTGATCGTGGGGCGCTCCAATCTCGTGGGCAAGCCGATGGCGCAACTGCTGCTGCGGGAGAACTGCACCGTCACGATCGCCCATTCGCGAACGGCCGATCTTGCCGGCATCGTGCGTCAGGGCGACATCGTGGTCGCCGCGGTCGGCCGGCCGCGGATGATCCGCGGGGACTGGATCAAGCCGGGCGCCGCGGTGATCGATGTGGGCATCAACCGCATTCCTGCGCCGGACAGGGGCGAGGGCAAGACAAGGACCGTGGGGGACGTCGATTTCGATGCGGCGCTGCCTGTCGCCGGCTGGATAACCCCGGTGCCGGGCGGTGTCGGACCGATGACCATCGCGTGCCTGCTGGCCAATACGGTCACCACCGCCAGCCTCATTCACGGCCTCGAGCCGCCTCGCGATCTCACGCCGTAAGGGCTTCGAAACCTTCGCCGGTGCACACTGGCCCGGAACGGCCCAGAACGGGCGGGGGGCAGAAGTTGGCCACGAACCTGGCCGCAATCGATCTGAGCGCAAGCCAGGGCGCGGCTGTGCTTGGCCTGCTGGAGCGGGCGCAGGTTCCGCCGGTGCCGGCATTTTACCGGCTGCTCTACGACTACGTTTCGGGAGTGCGGGGGCTGTTTGCCAGCCGCATCGAGGACATCATCGGGGAGGGCGGAAATGTCGGCGAGCGTCTCTACGCCGAGTTCATCGCGCCTTACGAGACGGGCGAGACGGCCGAGCGGGCGGTTGCCCGGATCACGGCACGACTGCAAGCGCTCGATTCGATGATCGTGCAGACGGCCTCGACCGCCAAGATGCAGACGGCGACGCTACGGGGCGCCTCGGCGCATCTGTCCGGGCCCAAAATCGATCGCGCGCTGCTGCGGGACTGGATCGAACGGCTGGAGACGACAAACCGCGCCATGCGCCGGGCGAACGCTGCGCTGGAACTCGAACTCAGGTCGGCCACGGCGGAGCTTGAGGAGACGCAGCGCGAACTTCTGAAATCCCGCGACGAACTCGCGCGCGATCCCTTGACCGGCCTGGCCAACCGCGCCGGGCTCGATGTGCAGCTGAGCCGGGCCCTTCTGGCTCACGGCGAGAGCGGCCGCCCGCTCTGGTGCGCCGCCGTCGACATCGATCACTTCAAATCGCTGAACGACCGCTACGGCCATCCGGTAGGCGACGAAGTCCTGCGCATCGTCGCTCGCGCGATGCTGGCTTCGGTGCGCAGCGGCGACACCGTGGGCCGGCTGGGCGGGGATGAATTCCTCGTCGTTCTGCCCAACGCCGACGCCACGGTAGCAACCGAAATCGGCGAGCGCATCCGCAGCGCCATCGGAGACGCCGATCTGCGGGGCGTATTGGGCGCAGGGGTCCTCGGCGGGATCACGGCGTCGATCGGCCTTGCCGCCTGCCGCGAGGGAGACAGCATCGGCAGGCTCGTCGCGCGGGCGGACCGCGCGCTTTACGAAGCCAAGGGGCAAGGGCGCAACCGAGTCATGGCGGAGGCCGCCTGAGCCGCGATCAGATGACGCGGGAGAGGTGGAAGCTTCTGAGCACCGTGTGGTCGCGCAGCCCGAGAGCAGGAACCACCCCGGCCTGCAGCCTGTCGATGATCGGCTTTGGATCCCTGAGCGCGGAGGCGTCCACCACGACAGCCGTGAGGGGCCTGTTGTCCGCCCGCGCGGTCTGCAGCAGATCGAACAGCATGGCGCGCACGTCGCCGCGCGCCGCGCAGGCGATGCACTCGCTGCCCGGCTCGTGTTCGTGCAGCGCCGGCTCGAGTCGGATGAGGCGCGCGCCCGGATCGGCCAACCGCGCCGCCTTTGGGCTGGTCACGACCGTCACCGGGATGCTGGCGGGCGTTCTGTCAAAGGGTGTGGACATCGGGGCCTGCCCCTGGGTCAAGGGGCTCGACGAACCAGGGTGCCGCGCCGGCGTGCCGCCGCGAGGCTCGCAAAAGCGGCCGGCACGCGATCAGGCTCGCCGATACCCCGCTCATGAGTCCGTCGTTTCGTTGTTGGGCGTGTAGTTGAGGATCGAGCCCAGCCAGCGTTCGACCTCCCGCACCCGCATGCCCTTGCGACGGGCATAGTCCTCGACCTGATCGCGCTCCACCTTGGCGACGCCGAAATAGCGCGCCTCCGGATGGCTGAAATAGAGCCCCGAAACGGACGAGCCGGGCCACATGGAATAGCCCTCGGTCAGCTCGACGCCGATGCGCTGGCGGGCGTTGAGCAGACGGAAAAGGGTCGTCTTCTCGGTATGATCGGGCTGCGCCGGATAGCCGGGAGCCGGCCGAATTCCGCGATACTTTTCGAGGATCAGATCCTCGCTGGTCAGCGCCTCGTCGGGCGCGTAGCCCCAGAACTCGCGTCTCACGCGTTCGTGCATGGCCTCGGCGAAAGCCTCGGCAAACCTGTCGCCGAGCGCCTTGATCAGGATGGACGAGTAGTCGTCGTTGCGGCGCTCGAAGCGCTCGGCGATCAGGTGCTCCTCGAGGCCGGCGGTGACCACGAAGCCGCCGATATAGTCCGGTATCCCGATCGGGGCGACGAAGTCGGCGAGCGCCAGGTTCGGCTTCTCCTTGAGCTTGGACAGCTGCTGACGGAGCGTGAAGAAGGTCGCGAGCTCTTCGGCGCGGTCCTCGCCGGTGAAGACGCGGATGTCGTCGCCCACGCGGTTGGCCGGCCAGAATCCGATGACCGCCTTGGGGCGGAACCAGTTCTTCTGCAACACTTCGCGCAGCATCGCCTGGCCATCTTCCCAGAGCTGGCGCGCAGCCGGCCCCTGTTCCTTGTCCTCGAGGAGAGCCGGATAGCGGCCACGCAGCTCCCAGGCCTGAAAGAAGGGCGTCCAGTCGATGTAGCGCGCCAGCTCGTTGAGGTCGTAGCTTTCGAAGACCCTGGTTCCGAGAAAGGTCGGTCGCGGCGGAACATAGCTGGTCCAGTCGGTCTTGAAGGCGTTCTCGCGCGCCGCGCTCAGCGGCAGGCGCTGCTTTTCGGCCTCGGCTTCAGCGTGACGCCGGGCGACCCTCTCGTATTCGGCGCGGATGTCGGCGACATAGGCGGGGCGCTGTTCCTTGCTGAGCAAGGCGGACACCACCCCCACGGCGCGGCTGGCGTCATGGACGTGGACGGTCGGTCCCCTGGTGTACTGGGGATGGATCTTGACTGCGGTGTGGACGCGCGACGTCGTGGCCCCGCCGATCAGCAACGGAATATCGAACCCCTCGCGCTCCATTTCGGAGGCCACGTGGACCATCTCGTCGAGCGAGGGGGTGATGAGGCCGCTCAAACCGATGGCATCGACCTTCTCGGCCCGGGCCGTATCCAGAATCTTCTGGCTGGGCACCATGACCCCGAGGTCGATGATCTCGTAATTGTTGCAGCTGAGGACCACGCCCACGATGTTCTTGCCGATGTCGTGCACGTCGCCCTTGACGGTCGCCATCAGGATTTTCCCGGCCGACTTGAACTCGCCCCCGCCATTGGCCTGCTTCTCCGCCTCCATATAGGGAAGGAGCCTGGCCACCGCCTGCTTCATGACGCGCGCGGACTTCACCACCTGCGGCAGGAACATCTTGCCCGATCCGAAGAGGTCGCCCACAACGCTCATGCCCGCCATCAGCGGCCCCTCGATGACATCGAGCGGACGCTTGGCTTCGAGCCGGGCCTCTTCGGTGTCCTCGTCGATGAACTCGGTGATGCCATTGACCAGCGCGTGCGCGATGCGTTCGGCGACCGGCTTCTGCCGCCAGCTCAGATCCTTGCCCTTTTGCTCCTGGCCGGCTCCCCCCTTGTAGCGCTCGGCCAGTTCGAGGAGCCGCTCGGTCGCGTCCGGACGGCGGTTGAGGATCACGTCCTCGCAGGCCTCGCGCAACTCAGGATCGATGGTCTCGTAGACCGCCAGCTGGCCGGCATTGACGATGCCCATGTCCATGCCCGCCTGGATGGCGTGGTAGAGAAAGACCGCGTGCATGGCCTCGCGCACGGGCTCGTTGCCGCGGAACGAGAAGCTGAGGTTGGACACCCCGCCCGAGATGTGGACGTGCGGCAGGGTCTGGCGGATCACGCGCGTGGCCTCGATGAAGTCGACGCCGTAGTTGGCGTGCTCCTCAATGCCCGTTGCGACCGCAAAGATATTGGGATCGAAGACGATGTCCTCCGGAGGGAAGCCGACCTCCTCGGTCAGAAGCCTGTAGGCGCGCGAGCAGATCTCGATCTTGCGCTGCCGGGTATCGGCCTGGCCCTGCTCGTCGAACGCCATGACCACAACCGCGGCGCCATAGGCGCGCACGCGTCGGGCGGTTTCGAGGAATTTGTCGACCCCTTCCTTCATGGAGATGGAGTTGACCAGAGGCTTGCCCTGCACGCATTTGAGGCCGGCTTCGATCACCTCGAACTTGGAGCTGTCGATCATCAGCGGCACGCGCGCGATGTCGGGCTCCGCCGCAAGCAGGTTGAGAAACTCGACCATCACCCTGGCGGAATCGATCAGGCCCTCGTCCATGTTGACGTCGATGATCTGGGCGCCGTTCTGCACCTGCTCGCGCGCCACTTCGAGGGCCGCGGCGTAGTCTCCGGCCGTG
>DASZSH010000130.1:0-3723 GCA_035548755.1 Devosia sp. | reverse complement strand
GACGCCCGTCTTCAAGGGCACCTACCCCGAGGCGATGACCGGCGCCATCGCCGCCTTCCGCGCCAATCAGCAGCCCGACATCGTGCAGGTCTTCGAGGTGGGCACCGGCACCATGATGGCCGCCAAGGGCGCCGTCTATCCCGTCTATCAGTTGATGAAGGATACCGGCCAGGCCTTTGATCCCAATGCCTTCCTGCCCGCCGTGGTCGGCTACTACACCGACACCGAGGGCAACATGCTCTCCATGCCGTTCAACTCCTCCACGCCGATCCTCTACTACAACAAGGATGTCTTCCAGAAGGCAGGGCTCGACCCGGAGAAGGCGCCCGAGACCTGGGAAGAGCTGATCGAGGACTCAAAGAAGATCATGTCGTCGGGCGCCGCCAAGTGCGGCTTCACCAGCGGCTGGATCTCGTGGGTGCAGACCGAAAACATGTCGGCCTGGCACAACCAGCCCATCGGCACCAAGGAAAACGGCTTCGGCGGCATGGACGCCGAGCTCACGCTCAACAACCCCTTCATGGTCAAGCACTGGACCAACCTCAAGCAGTGGTCGGACGCGGGCATCTTCGAATATGGCGGCCCCGGAGGCGGCGCCGATGCCCCGCCCAAGTTCTATTCGCAGGAATGCGCGATCTACATGAACTCGTCCGCCTCGCGCGCCGGCGTGCTGCTCAATGCCAAGACCTTCAAGGTCGGCTTCGGCATGCTGCCGCACTACGCCGACACCAAGCCGCAGAATTCGATCATCGGCGGAGCGACCCTGTGGGTTCTGCAGGGGCACACGCCCGAGGAGTACAAGGGGGTCGCCGACTTCCTGAGCTATCTCAGCAAGCCCGAGGTGCAGGCCGACTGGCACGAGTTCTCCGGCTACCTGCCCATCACGCAGGCCGCCTACGACCTGGCCAAGACTCAGGGCTACTACGACAAGAACCCGGGGTCCGAGGTCGCCCTCAAGCAGATCACCCTCAACCCCCCGACCGAGAACTCAAAGGGCCTGCGCTTCGGCAACTACGTGCAGATCCGCGACGTGATCGACCAGGAATTCGAGGAACTGCTGTCGGGCAACAAGACCGCCCAGCAGGCGCTCGATGCCGTGGTCTCGCGCGGCAACGATCTGCTCCGTCAGTTCCAGTCCGCCAACGGCTGATCCGGCCACGCGGCTCGCGCCTCCGGCGCGGGCCGCCGCCCTCCGCCCATGCAGACCAAGCGCACCGTCTTTCCCAATCGCGTTCTGCCCTACCTGCTCCTGTTGCCGCAGATGGCGGTGACCGTCGTCTTCTTCCTCTGGCCCGCCGGACAGGCCATGCTGCAGTCGTTCGAGCGGGAAGACGCCTTCGGCCTCAAGACCACTTTCGTCTGGTTCGACAACTACGCCCGCCTCTTCAGGGACCCTCACTATCTCGGCTCGCTCGGCGCGACCGCGATCTTCGCCCTCGCCACCGCGGCCGTCTCGATCGGCGTCGCGCTCGTTCTCGCGCTGGCCGTCGATCGCATGATCCGGTCGGCGCGCCTTTATACCACGCTCATCGTCTGGCCCTACGCGGTGGCCCCGGCGGTGGCGGGCGTGCTGTGGTGGTTCATGTTCAACCCCACCATCGGCGTCGTCTCCTTCCTGATCCGCCGCGCCGGCTATGACTGGAACCACACCCTCAACCGCCTCGACGCCATGATCCTCATCGTGCTCGCCGCCAGCTGGAAACAGATCAGCTACAACTTTCTGTTCTTCGTGGCCGGCCTGCAGTCGATCCCCGCCTCGCTCAAGGAGGCCGCGGCGATGGATGGGGCCGGCCCGCTCAAGCGCTTCTGGACCATCGTTTTCCCGCTCCTGTCGCCCACGACCTTCTTCCTGCTCGTCATCAACGTCGTCTATGCGATGTTCGACACCTTCGGCATCATCGACGCCACCACGCAGGGCGGCCCGGCGCAGTCCACCAATATCCTTGTCTACAAGGTCTATCAGGATGGCTTCATCGGCCTCAATCTGGGTTCGTCCGCCGCGCAGTCGGTGATCCTGATGATCATCGTCATCGCGCTGACCGTGGTGCAGTTCCGCGTCGTCGAACGGCAGGTGCAGTACTGATGGTCGAGAACCGCCCGCTCCTCGATTTTTTCTGCCATCTCGTCCTGATCGTGGGCGTCGCCCTCGTCGTCTTTCCGGTATATCTGGCCGTCATCGCCTCGACCCACGGCGCCTTCGACTTCATGTCGGGCATCGTGCCGCTGCTGCCGGGCGACAAGGCGGCCGAGAATTACGCGATCATGCTTGGCGCCGGCATCTCCAGCTCCGGCACGCCGCCGCTCATGCCCATGCTCGCCAATTCGCTGGTGATGGCGCTGGGCGTCGCCATCGGCAAGATCGCCATCTCCATCCTTTCGGCCTTCGCCATCGTCTATTTCCGCTTTCCTTTTCGCGGCCTCGCCTTCTGGCTGATCTTCATCACGCTGATGCTGCCCGTCGAAGTGCGCATCATGCCCACCTACAAGGTGGTCGCCGATCTGGGCATGCTCAACAGCTATCCCGGGCTCATCGTGCCGCTCATCGCTTCGGCGACGGCGACTTTCCTGTTCCGGCAGTTCTTTCTGACCGTTCCCGACGAACTGCTCGAAGCCGCGCGCGTCGACAGCGCCGGGCCCATGAAATTCTTTTGGGACATCCTGCTCCCGCTCAGCCGCACCAACATGGCCGCGCTCTTCGTCATCCTCTTCGTGCTCGGCTGGAACCAGTATCTGTGGCCGCTGCTCGTCACCACCGACCAGCGCTACTATACCATCGTCATGGGCATCAAGCGCATGGCCAGCGTCGCCGAATCCTTCCCGCAGTGGAATCTCGTTATGGCCGGGGTCGTGCTCGCCATGCTGCCGCCGGTCCTGGTGGTCATTCTCATGCAGCGCCTGTTCGTCAAAGGCCTGGTCGAAACGGAGAAGTAGGTTCCATGGCGGCGATCGAGCTCAAGGATGTCGGCAAGACCTATCCCGGCAACGTCCGTGCCGTGGAGGCGGTCAACCTGTCGATCGCCGACGGCGAGCTCGTTGTGCTCGTTGGCCCCTCCGGCTGCGGCAAGTCCACGCTGCTGCGCATGATCGCGGGCCTGGAGACCATCACCAGCGGCACCATCTCGATTGACGGAGAGGTGGTGAACAGGCAGGAGCCCGCCGAGCGCGACATCGCAATGGTGTTCCAGAACTATGCCCTCTACCCGCATATGAGCGTCCGCCAGAATCTCGAATACGGCCTCAAGAACCGCGGCACGCCGCGGCAGCAGATCGATGCGCGCGTGAAGGAGGCCGCCCGCATCCTCGAGATCGAACCATTCCTCGACCGCCGGCCGCGCCAGCTTTCGGGCGGCCAGCGCCAGCGCGTCGCCATGGGCCGCGCCATCGTGCGCCAGCCCAGGGCGTTCCTGTTCGACGAGCCGCTCAGCAATCTCGATGCCAAGCTGCGCGGGCAGATGCGTGTCGAAATCCGCACCCTGCAGCGCCGCCTCAGGACCACCAGCGTCTATGTCACCCACGATCAGCTTGAGGCCATGACCCTCGCCGACCGGCTTGTGGTCATGAATTCCGGCCGCATCGAGCAGATCGGCACGCCCACCGAGCTCTACGACAGGCCGCAGACCCTGTTTGTCGCCGGCTTCATCGGTTCCCCGCCCATGAACCTCATCGACGTCTCAGCCCTTGCGCCCGACGATGCGGGGCGCATCGAACGGCTTGCCCCCGGGG
>DASZSH010000129.1:0-1955 GCA_035548755.1 Devosia sp. | reverse complement strand
TGCCTGAGGCAATCGCGCTCGGCGGGATTTACCGGCATGGAGATGGGGCGGCGCTTTCCGAGCGACCCCAAGATCATGCTGCCGATTCTCAAGGCGGCGGATGTGACGCTGTGCGGGGGGTGGTTTTCGGGGACGCTGGTCAATGAGGACATCGAGGCGAACAAGGCGCGCATCGCCCCGATGATCGAGCTGTTCAAGGCGGTGAAGGCGCCCTGCATCGTTTACGGTGAGGTGGGCCGCTCGATCCAGGGGGACCGCACCAAGCCGCTCAGCACCAAGCCCAGGCTGAGCGACGATGAGATGAAGGCCTATGCACGAAAGGTGACGGCCTTCGGCGAATGGGCGGCGGACCAGGGGATGCCGCTGAGCTATCACCACCATATGGCGGCGGTGGTGGAGACCGAGCCGGAACTCGACGCCTTCATGCGCCATTCGGGCGCGGGCATTCCGCTGCTGCTGGATGCGGGGCACCTGGCCTTCGCGGGCGGGGACGTTCTGCGCGCCATCGACAAGCACCACGCACGGATCAACCACGTGCATGTGAAGGACATCCGCCGGGCCGTGGTGGATGGGCTGGACCGCACCAGGCAGAGCTTTCTCGATGCGGTGGCGCTGGGCGCCTTCACGGTGCCCGGCGACGGCTCGCTCGATTTCAAGGCGATCGTCAAGCGCTTCGCCGACTACGGCTATGAAGGCTGGTTCGTGGTGGAGGCCGAGCAGGACCCCAAGAAGAACCCGCCGCTCAGGATGGCTCAGGTGGGCTATGCCGAGCTGATGAAGGACATGACGGCGGCCGGCTATACGGTGGAGACGCAGGGGTTCCCCAATGGCTGAACGATCGCTGCGGGTGAAGCGGCCGGCCGACGGCCATATCGTGGTGACGCCCGAGAGCGCCGGCTGGACCTATGTGGGGTTCGAGGCGCGGACCCTCGTGGCCGGCGCGACGGCCGAGGGCGACACCGGCGGGCGCGAACTCTGCCTGGTGTTCGTTTCGGGCAAGGGCCGGGCGAGTGCCGGGGACAAGGATTTCGGCGAGATGGGGCAGCGGATGAGCCCTTTCGATGGACCGCCAGCCGCCATCTATGTGCCGGCGCACACCGACTGGCGCGTGACGGCGACGACTCCGCTCGAACTTGCACTCTGCTCGGCGCCCGGCGGCGGCGCCCATGGGGCGCGCAAGCTCGACATTCCGCCGCAGATCACGCGCGGCAAGGGCAGCAACACGCGCTATGTGACCAACATCCTGCCCGAAACCGAGCCGGCCCATTCGCTGCTGGTGGTGGAGGTGATCACCCCGGGCGGCAATACCTCGAGCTATCCCCCGCACAAGCACGACACCGACAATCTGCCGGAGGAATCGCTGCTGGAGGAGACCTATTATCACCGGCTGAGGCCGGCGCAGGGCTTTGCGCTGCAGCGGGTCTATACCGACGACCGCAGCCTCGACGAAGCGCTGGTGATCGAAGACGGCGACGTGACGCTGGTGCCGCGCGGATATCACCCGGTGGCGGCGGTGCACGGGTATGACCTCTACTATCTCAATGTGATGGCGGGGCCCAGGCGCACGTGGAAGTTCCACAATGCGCGCGAGCACGAGTGGCTGCTGATGAGGTAAGTCGGCGGTTGGAAGAGGGCAGTCGGCAGTCGGCAGTCGGCAGTCGGAGGGGGCGGCGTATGCGCCCCGAGCGCCGATTGTGGGAGCACGTTCGGCGTCGCATTGCCCACTGCCTACTGCCCACTGCCCACTGCCGACTCAGTTCAGCACCTCGCTGACCTTCACGGTGCGGGCCTCTTTCACCGACTTCAGCGCCGCATCGGCGAGGGCGAGGGCAACGAGGCCGTCGCGGCCGGAGGGGGAGGCGGCGCGCCTGCCGCCGATGGCCTCGATGAAGGCGGCGATCTCGTTGGCGTAAGCCTCGGTGTAGCGGGTCATGAAGAAATCGTGGAGCGGCGGG
>DASZSH010000128.1:0-22453 GCA_035548755.1 Devosia sp. | reverse complement strand
GGACGGCACGGGGGCGGCCAGGCAGGCGCGGGGCCTTTCGCGGCCCCGTGGGTCAGCGGCGGCATGGCCACCGGCGGATGCCGGGTCGGTCGATCGCCCGTCCAGAAATCCTGCCGCCCGCGGGACGCGCGCGTCCCTTATGAATCCTCGGGGCGCACGCGTCCCGCGGGCTCCGTTTCTCCCCCGAAGCCGGAGGCTCACGGCCGATGGACGATCCCGCATGCCCGCATCGATTCGCCGGCCACTGCCGTGGCGGGGCCGGCCGCGCGCCCGGTTCAGTGCTCGGTGCTGCAGCACTCGTGATCGGACAGCACCTCGACGACGCGGCACTCCCCGACGGTGCCGTGATGGCGGCTTTCGAGCATGGCGCTCAGCTCGCCACGCAGCGCCGTCAGCCGGGCGATGCGCTCATCGACCTCGTCCAGCCGTTCGCGCACCAGGCGGTCGAGATCGGCGCAGGGAGCCTCCTTGTGCCCGGCGATTCTCAGCATCGATCTGAGCGAATCCATCGGAAACCCCATGGCGCGGGCGTGGGCGATGAATTTCAGCCGGTCGCGCGCCGTCCTGTCGTAGCGTCGCTGGTTGCCGCTCGTGCGGGGCGGCGCGTCGATGAGCCCGATCCCCTCGTAATAGCGGATGGTGGGCACCTTCACGCCGGTTTCGGCCGCCAGTTCGCCTATCGAGAAATCCAGCTGCATTGTCCGCTCCATCGCCGTCGGAGACGGCTTGAACCTCTAGTGACTAGAGCAATTATGTATGCCGTGCCCGCCCCGAATCAAAGCGCGCCAATGGCCGCGAGGATGTGAGATGAGCGCCGGACACGACCACCCCCACACCTTCGACGGGATGAGCGACGACTACAAGCGCCGGCTTATGCTGGTCACCGCCATCAACATCGGCATGTTTTTCGTCGAAATGACGGCCGGCGCGCTGGCGGGGTCGCAGGCGCTCAAGGCCGATGCGCTCGACTTTTTCGCGGACGGAATCACCTACGCGCTGAGTTTCTGGGCCATCGGGCGGCCGCCGCGCGTGCGCACCGGGGCGGCCGTGCTCAAGGGCCTCAGCCTCTTGGGCATGGGCCTGTGGGTGGCGTTCACCACGCTCTACCAGTTCTTCCTGCACGGCGTGCCCATCCCGGAAGTCATGGGCGGAGTGGGCTTTGCGGCGCTCGCGGCGAATCTTTTCTCGGTCTATCTGCTCATGGCCTACAAGGACGGCGACGCCAATATCCGCTCGGTGTGGCTGTGCTCGCGCAACGACGCCATCGGCAATGTCGCAGTCATGCTGGCGGCGGGTCTTGTGGCGCTCATCCACAATGGCGTCCCCGACCTTGTGGTTGCGGGCGTGATGGCCGCCCTGTTCCTGAGTTCGGCGTATCAGATCCTCGCCCATTCGCTGAGGGAGTGGCGGGAGGCGGGCATGCATGCCGGGCCGGGCGGACACGACCATCCGCATGGCGGGCACGCTCACGAGGAGGGCCGACATTGATCCGGGCCCTGCTCGTCCTGCTGGCGCTCCTGCCGCTTCCGGCCGCCGCGGCCGGCTGGGGCCACTATGTCAATGCCCGCTATGGTTACGCCATCGACGTGCCGCCGGGCTTTTCGCCCCAGGGCGAGTCGGCCAATGGCGATGGGCAGGTGTTCAGGGCGCCCGGCGCGACGCTTGCGGTCTATGGCGCCGCCGTTGCCGCCGCCGACTTCGAAATGGAGGTCGTGGCGCGCGAACGCCTCGCGGAGCAGGCGGGCTGGGCCATCACCTATGCGGTTTCCACGCCGCAGAAGGCCAGCTTCTCGGGCCGGCGCGGAGGGCGCATCCTCTATGTCCGGATGATCGCGCTGTGCGGCGGCGCGCAACTGGCCGCGTTCGAGCTGCAATACGGGGCGGCCGAGCTGCACACGTTCAACCCGGTGGTCGACCGGCTCCTTGCTGCCTTGCGGCCGACGCAAGGCGCATGCCCGTGAGGCTATCTGAAGGGGCCGTTGAAGATGAAAAACGCACCCACCCCGATCAGGGCGAAGCCGATCCCGGTATTGATCGTGAGCTTCTCGCCCAGCACGAACAGCGAGAATCCCACAAACACGGTGATGGAAATGACCTCCTGCATCGCCTTGAGCTCGGCGGCGGTATAGGTGCCATAGCCGATGCGATTGGCCGGCACCGCGAGCCAGTATTCGATCAGCGCGATGCTCCAGCTCGCCATGACGGCCAGCCACATCGGCGCCGACGGGAATTTGAGGTGGCCGTACCAGGCGGTCGTCATGAAGGTATTGGAGCCGATCAGCATCAGGATCGGCAGCACGGCGGAGTTCAGCAGCGGCATCGGGCAGGACTCGGGAAAGGCAGGGCAATCGCCGCAATTCACCCGGAAGCCCAGATCCGGGCAAGCGGAATCAGGCCCGGCCCGGGCCGCCTCGAACCCGATTGCGTCGCGGCGATGTTCGTGGCACTGCTCGCTCCGCCGGTTCCCCGCGTCGCAGGGCAGGGGGATCAAAAGGGAACACGGTGAGGCGTACCCAACAGGGACCGATGCCGTGGCTGCCCCCGCAACTGTGAGCGGCGAGTGCCCCGAAGTGCCACTGGCGAAAGCCGGGAAGGCCGGAGCGCACGGCGACCCGCGAGCCAGGAGACCTGCCGGCGCACATCCGGGCGCAGAGCCCATGCTTCAACGTGCACACGGAGGGTGTCACATGCAGAGGATCCCGGTCACGGTGATCACCGGCTTTCTGGGCGCCGGCAAGACCACGCTCATCCGCCACCTGCTCGGCCATGCGAAGGGCAGGCGCATCGCCCTCATCATCAATGAGTTCGGCGATCTGGGCGTCGACAGGGAAGTGCTGGCTGCTTGCGGCGAAGAAACCTGCCGCGAAGAGGACATGATCGAGCTCGCCAACGGCTGCATCTGCTGCACCGTCGCGGAAGATTTCATCCCCACCATGGAGGAACTCCTCGGCCGTCCGGAAAGGCCCGACCACATCGTCATCGAAACCTCCGGTCTTGCCCTGCCGCAGCCTCTGATCCGCGCCTTCAACTGGCCCGAGATCAAGACGCAGGTCACCGTCGATGGCGTCGTCACCGTCGTCGATGCGGCGGCGCTGAGCGAAGGCCGCTTCGCCGCCGACGAGGCCGCGGTGGCACAGCAGCGGTCCTCGGACCGTATGCTCGATCACGCCACGCCGCTGGGCGAGCTGTTCAAGGACCAGCTCGTCGCCGCCGACCTCGTCGTGGTCAACAAGACCGATCTCGTCGCCGCGCCGGCCCTCGCCGACGTCGAGGCTCGCATCCGCGCTGAAATGCGACCGGGCACCGGCGTCGTCCGCGCCCGGAACGGCCACATCGATGTGGCGGCCCTGCTCGGCATGGGCATGGCGAGCGAGGACCATCTCGACGGCCGCGACAGCGCCCACGAGCTCGAACACGGCGGCGAGGGCCACGAGCACGACGATTTCGATTCCTTCTCCTTGCGGCTCGAAGGGGTCGCCAGCCGCGATGGACTGCTCGGGACCATCGAGAGGACCATTCGCGACTATGACGTGCTGCGCCTCAAGGGTTGGGCGGCCCTGCCCGGGTCCGACGCCCGCCTTGCCATTCAGGCCGTCGGCCCGCGCGTCAATTCCTGGTTCGACCGGCCGTGGAAGCCGGGCGAGGCGCGCGAGACCGCACTGGTGGTCATCGGCCAGTCGCCGCTCGATCGGGCCGGCATCGCCCGCTCGCTGCAGGAGGCGGCCCGCGCCGCAGCCTGACCATGCATCTGCTGACGGCCCAGGCGGGCGCGCTGCAGCAGGAGGGGGAGGCGATCGACCTCGGCCAGTCGCCCGCGCCGATCGTTTTCGCCTCGGCCGCCGACTCCGAGCTGGCGCTTCTGGCCGGCGCCGTGGATCGTGCCGGCACGCGTCAGGTGCGCCTCGCCAATATCCTTCGGCTTGCGCACAACCTCTCGGTCGACCTGTGGATCGACAAGACCGTGCGGCATGCCAGGGTCGTGCTCGTGCGGCTCCTCGGCGGTCCGGCCTACTGGCCCTATGGCATCGACCAGCTCACGGCGCTGGCCGCAGCCGGCAGTCTCAAGCTGGCGCTGCTTCCCGGCGACGCCACGCCCGATCCGCTGCTGCAGCAGCGTTCTACCATTGCCCCCGAGCTGTGGACGCGGCTGCATTCGCTGTTCATCGCCGGGGGACCGGAGAATGCGGATCGTCTGCTTCGATTGCTCGAGGAGCTTTCGATCCCCGGCCCGGCGCTTCCCGCCACCGTCTCTTCCCAGGAGAGACGGAGCGGGGCCGATGCCGCCGCCGCAAAGGCGGGTGAGGGCCCCAGCCCCTTCCCTCGCTTCGGCTTCTGGACGCCATCGAACGGCATCGCCGCGACGTTGCCCGTCAGCGACAAGCCGGCCATTGCGCTCCTCTTCTACCGGGCTGCCTTGGAAGGGGCGGGCACCGCGACGCTCGACGCCCTCCATGCGGAGATCGTGCGGCAAGGGTTCGCCCCCGTGCCGATCATGATCTCGACGCTCAAGGAAGCGGCGTGCGTCCGCTTCGTGCAGGCCGCCTTTGCGGCGCACGAGCCGCAGGCCATCCTCAATCTTACGGGCTTCGCGCTCGGACTCGACGAGCTCGACAGCAAGCTCAACCCCTTCGCTGGCATCGACGCGCCCGTCATTCAGCTCATCCAGGGCGGCCGCTCCGAAGCACAGTGGGCCGCCGACATGCAGGGGCTGACTGCCAAGGACCTCGCCATGCAGGTCGTGCTGCCCGAGCTGGATGGCCGCATCGGCGGGATCATCGTCGGCCACAAATCCGAGGCCGTCTGGCACGCGGCCACCGAGTGCCCCCTCAACGCCTATGCGCCCGACCAGGCCGGCATTCGGCGGGCGGTGACGCTCGCGCGCAACTGGGTGCGCCTGCGGGCCACGCCGGCCGGCGAGCGCAAGGTCGGCATCGTGCTTGCCAACTACCCCATCCGCGATGGCCGCCTCGCCAACGGCGTCGGTTACGATGCGCCGCAATCGACTGTTGAGATCCTGCGGCATCTGGGCGTGAGCAATGCCCCCGCCAATGGCAACGCGCTCGTCGAGCTGCTTCAATCGGGCCCAACCAACGCCCATCCGAAGCGTGGGGTTGGCGTGCCTTTCCCATTGGCCCGCTACCGCCGCCTCTTTGCCGCTCTCCCCGACAAGGTCCAGGGCGAGGTGATCGAGCGATGGGGCGATGCTGCGGACGATCCTTTCGTGCGCGGCGACGCGTTCCATCTGCCTGCGCTTGTCTGGCACAACGTCACGGTGCTGCTGCAACCGGCGCGCGGCTATGACCGCGACGAAACGGCAGCCTACCATGACCCCGACCTGGTGCCTCCGCATGCCTATTTCGCCGCCTATCTCTGGCTTCGACACGAGTTCGGCGCGCATGCGATTATCCATAACGGCAAGCACGGCTCGCTTGAGTGGCTGCCAGGCAAGGCGGTGGCGCTCGACGAAGCCGCATATCCGGCCCTGCTCTGGGGCGAGCTACCGCACCTTTATCCGTTCATCGTCAACGACCCGGGGGAGGGCACTCAGGCCAAGCGTCGCACGGGCGCCGTGATCGTCGACCACCTGGTCCCACCGCTCACGCGCGCCGAAACATATGGGCCGCTCAAGGATCTCGAAGCTCTGCTCGACGAATATTACGCCGCCTCCGGCATGGATCGCCGCCGCTTACGTGATCTTCGTCGGCGGATTCTCGATTTCACTCGCGACACGCGACTCGACCGGGATATCGTCCTGCCGGACGACGAAACCGAGGCGCTTCGAAAGATCGACACGTTCCTGTGCGATCTCAAGGAAGCGCAGATCCGCGATGGTCTGCACATTTTCGGCCAGTCGCCGAGGGGGCGCCTCGAACGCGACTTGCTTGCGGCGTTTGCCCGAGTGCCGCGCGGCGACGGACGGGCCGAAGATGCCTCGCTGATCCGCGCGCTGGCCGACGATCTCGGCCTCGCGATCGATCCGTTGACGGCCGATCTCGGCGCGCCCTGGACTGGCCCGGGCGGCTGGCGCACCGTGGGCGACGTCGTCGAACATCTCGAAGATCTGGCTTCCAGCTTGCTGGAGGGAACCGAACCACCGGGCCCCGCCTCCCGGGCCGTGCTTGCCGGGGTCGAAGCGACCATGCGCCCGCTGCTGCGCGCGTCGGGTCCCAACGAAGTTCGCGCGCTCCTTGCCGGTCTTGCCGGCAAGTTCGTGGCGCCGGGACCCTCGGGCGCGCCCTCGCGCGGCCGGCTCGACGTGCTCCCCACCGGCCGCAACTTCTTTTCGGTCGACAGTCGCGCCATCCCCACGCCGACGGCATGGGAGCTTGGCCGGCGCTCTGCCGAGGCGCTGCTGGCCCGCCACTACCAGGATCATGGCGTGCATCTGCGTTCGCTGGCGCTCTCGGTCTGGGGAACGTCAAACATGCGCACTGGCGGCGACGACATCGCCCAGGCGCTTGCCTTCATCGGCGCGCGGCCCACCTGGGACCCTTCGTCCCTGCGGCTGAGCGGCTACGAGATCATCCCGCTTGCCAGGCTCGGGCGCCCTCGGGTGGATGTCACGCTGCGCATCTCGGGTCTTTTTCGTGACGCCTTTCCCCAGCAGATCGCCCTGTTCGACCGGGCCGTCAGGGCCATCGGCGCGCTTGACGAACCGGCGGACGACAATCCGGTCGCAGACAGCATGCGCCGCGACGCCATCGACCTGATGAAGTCCGGTGCGAGCGAGGCAGATGCCGCCCTCAGGGCAGGTCATCGCATCTTCGGAAGCAAGCCAGGCGCGTATGGCGCGGGACTGCAGGCATTGATCGATTCCGGCAACTGGTCGACAAAGGCCGATCTTAGCCGCGCCTTCCTCAACTGGGGACAGTATGCGTATGGCGCGCATGCTGCCGGCACCGCGGAGCCGACCCGCCTGGCGGCACGCCTTGCCGATATCGAGGCTGTCGTTCACAACCAGGACAACCGCGAGCACGATCTGCTCGATTCGGACGACTACTATCAGTTCGAGGGAGGGCTCACGGCAACGGCCGAGCACCTGAGCGGCCGGCGTCCGACTGCCTATCACAACGACCACTCCCGGCCCGAGCGTCCGGTCCCGCGGACCCTTGAGGAAGAGATCTCGCGTGTGATGCGCGCCCGCGTGGTCAATCCCAAATGGATCGACGGAGTCAAGCGACACGGCTACAAGGGTGCCTTCGAGATCATCGCGACGGTGGACTACATGTTCGCCTTCGCCGCGACGACCGGCGCGGTGAAAACGCACCATTTCGACCTCGCGTTCGAGGCCTTCGTCGAGGACGTTGCCACGCGCGATTTCATCCGTGCCAACAACCGTTTTGGCTACGACGAACTGATCGCAAAGTTCAACGAAGCCCGCATGCGCGGCTACTGGATACCGCGCTCCAACTCTGCCTTTGCCCTGCTCGAGGAAACCTCATGAGCGACCGCCAGCCCAAGAAAACCGATCTGATGACCGAGGCGGAACGCGACGCCTATCACGCCGAGAAAATGCGCAAGAAGAAAGAAGCGCGCACTCGCATGCTCGCCACCAAAACCGAGGAACGCGGCCTCCTGATCGTTCACACGGGCAAAGGCAAGGGCAAGTCCACGGCCGCCTTTGGAATGGTGTTTCGCGCCATTGGTCACGGCTTCAGGGTCGGTATCGTGCAGTTCGTCAAAGGTGCATGGGGCACCGGCGAGCGCGATGTGCTCGAGAAATACCCCGATCTCGTCACCATTAAGGCCATGGGCGAGGGCTTCACCTGGGATACGCAGGACCGCCAGCGCGACATCGCCGCCGCGCGCGCCGCCTGGGAGACCGCCAAAGCGATGATCGCTGATCCCGACTACAAGATGGTGCTGCTGGACGAGCTCAACATCGTGCTCCGCTACGAGTATTTGCCCCTCGACGAGGTGCTCGAGGTGCTGCGCAGCAAGCCGCGCGACCTACACGTCATCGTCACAGGTCGCAATGCCCGCGAAGAGCTGATCGAGATTGCCGATCTCGTGACCGAGATGACTGAGATCAAGCATCCCTTCCGCTCCGGCGTGAAGGCGCAGCCGGGCATCGAATTCTAGCCGCTCTTTGACGGCTTGACGCTGTGATGTTATTTCGTTACAGAGACCGCCCTGAAACGGCGGAGTTCTTCGATGAGCATTGCGCAATGGAGCCTGGTCAGGCGATTGGCGGTCGCGATGGCGCTTTCGCTGCTGACCTGGCTCGCCGTCTGGAGCCTCCTATGACCGCTGCCGTTACGCTCCGGGACTTGACTCTGGGCTATGAGGGTCACCCTGCGGTGCACCACTTGAGCGGCAGCTTTGCCGCAAGCAGCCTGACGGCCGTGGTCGGACCGAACGGTTCGGGCAAGTCCACATTGCTCAAGGGTATCGTCGGAGCGTTGCGGCCCCTTGGCGGCGCCATCGAGCGGGAAGATGGCGATATCGCGTTCCTGCCGCAAAGCGCCGAGATCGCCAGAGATTTTCCCGCCACGGTGAGCGACCTTGTCGGATTGGGCTTCTGGAAGCGCCGCGGCTCGTTTTCGGGACTGACTGCGGGCGACCGGGATCAGCTTGCGGCCTCGCTGGCCGCGGTGGGCCTCTATGGGTTCGAGAACCGTCCGCTCGACACGTTGTCGGGCGGACAGGTCCAGCGGGCACTGTTTGCGCGGGTGCTGGTGCAGGATGCCTCTCTGGTGCTGCTCGACGAGCCCTTCGCGGCCATAGACGAGCGAACCGTGGCGGACCTGATGCAGCTTATCGAGCGCTGGCACGACGAAGGGCGCACGATCATCGCGGTTCTGCACGAACTGGAGCTGGTCCGCGAGCACTTCCCGCAGACACTGCTGCTGGCGCGCAATCCTATCGCCTGGGGGGAGACATCGTCGGTCCTGACCGAAGACAATCTGCGGCGCGCGCGGAGTATGCCGGAGGCATGGGACGAGCACGCGCCCTGGCACGACGAACATGCCGCGCAGGCGGCGGCGGAGCACGTTCACTGATGTGGAACCCTCTTGTCGGCCCGTTCTTCGAGGACGAGGCGATGCGGCGTGCCCTGGCGGCGACGATCATTCTGTCGGTCGCCTCGGCGCCGGTCGGTGTGTTCCTTTTGCTCCGGCGGATGAGTCTTGTCGGAGATGCCCTCTCGCATGCCATCCTGCCTGGCGTGGCGGTAGCATTTCTCGTCTCGGGCATGGCGGCGATACCCATGACGGTGGGCGCCACGGTGGCCGGTCTGGCGGTCGCGGTGCTGGCGGGTTTCGTGACGCGATATGCTCAGCAGCGCGAGGACTCGAGCTTTGCGGCCTTCTACCTGATCTCGCTGGCTCTGGGGGTGCTCATCGTCAGCGCCAAAGCGGGCGATCTTGAGCTCGAGCATGTCCTGTTCGGCAATATCATGTCGCTGACCGACGATTCCCTCATGGTGATCGGCGTCACCTCCACTCTGGGGCTGGTCGGCATGGCGGTCATCTGGAGGCCCCTCGTGGCCGAGTGCCTTGATCCACAGTTCCTGCGCAGCGTCAGCCGTTCGGGCCGCTGGGCGCATCTCACCTTCCTCGTCCTTGCGGTGCTCAGCCTTGTGGGAGCCTACCAGGCTATGGGGTCACTGCTGGCGGTGGGACTGATGATGCTGCCGGCGGCCACGGCCCAGTTCTGGGCAAGACGACTCGAGAACGTTATTCTGGTCGCGGCCGGAACGGGTATCCTCTCGAGTCTGGCTGGCCTGTCGATCGCCTATCGCTACGCGCTCGACCCTGCACCCTCCATCATACTCGTGGCGGGTGCGCTTTATGCTGCCTCGCTGCTGCTGGGGCGCCGCGGCGTGTTGCTGGCGCGCTTGCGACCGGCGCGGCATCGCACGGCGTGAGGCGCGCGATGGCACAGTCGAAGGCACATTCGCACAAGGGACACGCCCATGTCTGGGCCGACGACCTCACGCCGAACCAGGCGCTGGTGCTGGGCATACTCGCGCATGCCGATGCGCCCCTGTCGGCCTACGATATTCTCGATCGCCTGCGCGATGACGGCCTGAGGGCCCCTCTGCAGGTCTATCGCGCGCTCGAAAAGCTGACTGAGCGCGGCCTCGCCCATCGGCTTGAATCGCTCAATGCCTTCGTCTGCTGTGCCGATACGCGGCGTCATGCGACCGGCATTCTCGGCTTTGCCATCTGCGAGGCCTGCGGACGGGTCGAGGAATTCGCCGAGCCACAGGTGGAGAGCCGCCTGCGAGCCTGGGGCAAGGCGTCCGGCTTCGTCTCTTCGCGCACCATGATCGAGCTGCGCGGTCTGTGTCGACAATGCGCTAGCCGGTCTTCCTGATTTCGGCGGGTCGCGGCGCGAGCACCAACCGCATCAAGGCGGCAATCGGCATGGCCGCCGCGAAGAGTTTCCCCTGAACTTCGCGGCAGCCCAAGCGGACAAGCCGGACGACCTCTTCGGGCCGCTCGAGACGGTCAGCGACGATTTCGGCTCCTCCGGCCCGAGCCATTTCGACCGAGCTGCGCAGATGGGCTTCACGCGCCGGGCCCGCCGGCGGAGCAGCCATCGCCGGCCCGATGCAGACGCGATCGACGAGCCGGGCATCAAGATAGCGCGCGGTGCTCGCGTCCAGCGCGTAGTTGCCGATCGCGACCGTCACGCCGCGCCGCCTCAGCTCGCCAACGGCCACGGTCACCAACTCCGGTTCGGGCAGCAGGGTCGCGTCGATCTTCAGTTGCAGGCGGCGTGCGTGAAGATTGGTCGCGCCCAGCGTGCCGGCAACCTTTTCGGCAAAGACCGCGCTTGCCAGCTGCGCCGGCGTCACCGGGGCCACGAGCGTCAGCCCGAGCAGCGGCGCGATCTCATCGGCTGCCCGACGCAGGGCGATGATGCCTATGCGATCGAGCAGCCGGGCGCAGTCGAGGGGCGAGAGATCTTCCTGCCGAACGGGCGTGCCGCTCGCGCTCGACCATCTGAGCAGCGCCTCGACTCCCGTCAGCGCCTCGGCCTTGAAGTCGAGGATCGGCTGGTACTCGATGGCAAAGTCGCCGACGTTGACGGCCGCGATCGAGCTCGGAGAACCGGCGACGCGGTCCGACGCCGACTGAGCAGCGGTTGGCAATTCGGTCGGTAGAGCGGTTACCGCCGCATCCGGCGCGCGTTGGTGTGCGGCGTCGAACGCGTCGGCTCGTCGGAGGATGGCGCGGCGAAGTTGGCTGAGGCCGACGGCCAGGGCGGCGCCGATGACAACGAAGACTGCGGAGGCCAGGAGGACTGCATGGTTGAAGGCGCTGTCTCCCGGTCTGTCGGCAATCCACGCCAGCGTGCCAACGCTCTTGCCGTCGGCGCCGCTCAGCGTGATCGTCGAGGCGCGAGGGTCGGGCTGGGTGGTGGGGGCAGCGAGTGGGGTCTGGTACCGCACTGCAATATCCTGGAGCAGGCTTGGGGTCAGGTGCCGACCGATCCACAGTACCCGGCGATCCTGCCTCGGAACGGGCAGCTGTCCTCCCGCTGTGCGATGGATGCTGATCGCCGCAATGCCCATCATGCCCGACCCATCAGCGGCGAAGCGGCTGATCATGGTCGCGTCCGTCGTGGCCGAGATGCCGCTATCGAGTTGCTTGAGCATCGCTACGGCCGAGGGAAATCGCGTCGCGATGTCGCCCGTGATTGGACCGGCGGCATCTTCTCCAAAGACGATCTTGCCAGCCTGGTCCGTGACCAGGACCGTATCATAAGTCTGCCCCAGCCGCGCGGTCGCCCCCCAGGTGGTATCCATCCACGCCGGGTTCGGACTGACGACCACGTTGAGGAACGCCTCGTCCCAGGTCCCCTCGTCGGCTACCGCGCTGCTGAGATCGTTCAGAAAGGAATCGAGGGCCGCATGCATCGAGGTAAGACCGCGCACCTCCTCAAGGCGGTTGATCTCGCGAGCCATTCCCTCAAGGGCCAGGATCACCAGGGCGACGCTCACCACGTAGAGCAACAGCGCGGGCAGTGCGATCGCAAAGGCGAAGGTCCGCAGGGGCCGCCGCCCGAACGGCGCTACGGCCGAATCAACGGACGACGATCTGTCTGTACTCTTGTTCAAGTGGTGCGGCGTCCTCCTTGGGAAGGAATACCGTAACAACCCGCACTTAATTTCGAGCTAAGTGACGAAAGACAAGTAGCAGCAAAGGTTTGCGATCAGGCGGTCAGAGCGGCGCGATGCGCCAGTCGCGCCTTGATGTGCTCCACGTCCGCACGCGGCGTCGCCGCGAAAAGCTGTCTGGTGTAGGGGTGCTGGGGGTTGCTGAAGACCTCGTCCCGGGTTCCCCGTTCGACGACCTCGCCCAGGTACATCACCATCACGTCGTCGGCGATATAGCGAACCACGGAAAGGTCGTGACTGATGAAGACATAGGTCAACTGAAATTCGTCCTGCAGATCGGCCAGAAGGTTGAGGATCTGCGCCTGTACCGACAGGTCGAGCGCCGATACCGGCTCGTCGAGCACCAGAAGCGACGGGTTCAGCATCAAGGCCCGGGCGATCGCGATGCGTTGCCGCTGGCCGCCGGAGAACATGTGCGGATAGCGGTTGAAGTGCTCCGGTCCGAGCCCAACCTTGCGCAACATCTGGTGGGCGCGCTCGTCGCGTTCGGCTGCGGGCAGGTCGGTGTTGATCGCAAGCGGCTCTCCGAGGACATCGCCGATCTTCTGCCGGGGGTTTAGCGAACCGTATGGGTTCTGGAACACCATCTGCACCTTCCGGCGCAGCTTCTTGCTGACACCGGAGCGCGCGATATCGACGCGTTCGCCTTCGATAGCGAGTTCGCCCCTGGTCGGAGCATCGATCAGCGTCAGGATACGAGCCAGGGTCGATTTGCCCGATCCGGATTCGCCGACGATGGCAAGAGTCTTGCCCTTGTCCACCCTGAGGGACGCGTCCTTGACGGCATGGATGACGCGGGTCGGCGAGAAGGCGCCTTGCCGGATGTAGTAGTCGCGATCGATATGGCTGGCTTCGAGGACGGGCGTCATGCCGGCGTCTCCTCGCGGAAGTCGCCGACTGTAGGCAGCCGGTCGCCGGTGGCGTTTTCGGGCAGGGCGCTCAGCAGGGCGCGCGTGTAGGGCGAACGAGGCGACTCGAACAGTGTCAGCACATCGGACTCTTCCATCTTGTGGCCGCGATACTGCACGACCACCCGATCTGCGGTTTCGGCCACGACCCCGATGTTGTGGGTGATCATGATGAGGGCCATGCCGGTTTTCGCCTGAAGCGCCACCAGCAGGTCGAGGATCTGCTTCTGGATAGTGACATCGAGGGCTGTGGTGGGCTCGTCGGCGATCAGCAGTTTGGGATTGCAGGCAATCGCCATGGCGATCATTACCCGCTGGCATTGCCCGCCAGACATTTGATGCGGGAAAGATCTCAGGCGCTGCTCGGCCTCACCGATGCCAACCTGCTCGAGAAGCTCGATGGCGCGCGCCCGTCGTTGCTTCCTGTTCATGCCGAGGTGGAAGCGGAGGACCTCCTCGATCTGAAAACCGACCGTGAAGCACGGATTGAGCGAGGCGATCGGCTCCTGAAAGATCATGGCGATATCGCGTCCAACGATTTCGCGCCGCTGGGCCCGGGTCAGCGTCAGCATATCGCGGCCGTCGAATTCGAGCTTGTCCGCGGTGACCGTCGCAGACGGGGGCAAGAGGCCCATCAGGGCCAGCATCTCGACCGACTTGCCCGACCCGGACTCGCCCACGATCGCCAGGACCTCGCGAGCATCGACGCTCAGATCGATGCCCTCGACCGCCTTGAAGAGCCCAATGGAGGTATCGAAGCTGACGGTCAGGTTGCGGATATCAAGAAGCGGCACGCATCAACTCCGCTTGAGCTTGGGGTCGAGCGCATCGCGCAGGCCATCGCCGATTAGGTTGATGGCGAGCACGGTGACGAGGATGCACAGGCCGGGAAACGTGACCACCCAGGGCGCACGCTGGATGAATTCGCGCGCATTGGCCAGCATGGTTCCCCATTCGGGCGTGGGCGGCTGCGCTCCGAGGCCCAGAAAACCCAGCGCGGCGGCCGCGAGGATCGCGTCCGAGAAGCATAGAGTCGCCTGCACGATGAGCGGCGCGAGGCAGTTGGGCAGGATGGTGATAAGCATCAGCCGAAAGTGACCTGCACCGGCGAGCCGGGCTGAGATCACATATTCGCGGTTCTTCTCGGCCATAACGGCCGCCCTCACGAGGCGGGCGAAATAGGGCTGCAGCGTCAGGGCGATCGCCAGCATCGCATTGATGAGGCCGGGGCCGAGGACGGTCACCAGAACGAGCGCCAGCAGGAGCGGCGGGAAGGCCAGGATCAGGTCCATGAGCCGCATGATCACCACATCGGCCCAGCCCCGAAAGTATCCGGCGATGAGACCAAGCGTGATCCCGCCCGCGACCGACAAAGCCACAACGATCGCGCCGATCAGGAGGGAGAATTGCGAGCCGTATATCAGGCGCGAGAGAACGTCGCGGCCAACCGGGTCGGTTCCGAGAAGAAAGCGCGGATCGCCGCCCGGAGCCCATGAGGGCGGCAAAAGAAAAAGCGGCTTGAACTGCTCGTTGGGGTCGTGGGGGGCGATCAGCGGCGCAATCAGGGCGACAACGATCAGCAGCACGAAGATGATCAGCCCCAGCACGGCGCCACGGCTCTGGGCGAAGTAGTGCCAGAACTCGCGGATGCCCGAGAAGCGCTTGGTGCTGACGATCGGGGCAATTTCGGTGGTCGTGTCCGCCATCACTGCACCCGGATGCGTGGATTGATGACGGCGTAGAGCACGTCGACGACGAGGTTAACGCCCATCACCACCAGGGCAACAAGCAGCAGGCTCGACTGAACGACCACGTAGTCGCGTTTGAAGATCGCGTCGACCAGCCATTTACCGATGCCCGGCCAGGCGAAGATCGTCTCGGTGAGGATCGCGCCGGCAAGAAGTGTTCCGATCTGCAGGCCGATCGTGGTGACGACGGGAATAAGGGCGTTGCGTAGAGCATGGACGCCGACCACGCGCACGCGGCGGAGGCCCTTGGCCCGCGCCGTACGGACGTAGTCTTCGCCCATCACCTCGAGCATGGCCGAACGCGTTTGCCGCGCGATGACCGCAAGCGGAATGGTGCCGAGCACGATGGTGGGCAGGATGAGGTGCGACAGCACCGACTGGAAGGCGCCCTTCTGGCCCGAGATGAGGCTGTCGATGAGCATCAGGCCGGTAACCGGCTTGAAGAAATAGCGCACGTCGATGCGACCGGAGACGGGCGTCCAGTGCAGCAGGCCCGAAAAGAAGATGATCAGCAGCAGGCCCCACCAGAAGATCGGCATCGAGTAGCCCACGAGCGCCGTTCCCATGAGGCCCTGGTCGATCACGGTGCCGCGGCGGGTGGCGGCGAAGATTCCAACGGGGATGCCCAGAACGATGGCAAAGATGATGGCGCACAGCGACAGTTCGATGGTCGCCGGAAAGAGGGTCAGGAATTCCTGGATGACGGGGCGATGCGTTTCGATTGAGGTGCCGAAGTCGCCGCGCAGGATGCCGCCAATGTAGCCGAAGTACTGCATCCAGATCGGCTGGTCGAAACCGAACTGGTGCTTGAGTATCTCATATCGCTCTGGGGTGACGCCGTGCTCGCCAGCCAGCGCCAGGATTGGATCACCCGGCAGCAGGCGCACAAAGCCAAAGGCGCAGATGGTGATGCCGATCAGTGTCGGGACGATAAGGGCGAGTTTGTTGAGGACGAAGCGGAGCATGGGCCGGAATAGTCAGGCGGCGCGAGTTGCCCCGCGCCGCCCACGGATTGCTTACTCAGTGACGTCGACGTTGTCGAACCGGTGCATGGCGAGCGGGTCCTGCGTGTAACCCTGCACCTTCTTGTCGGTCACGACGTAGACCTGCGAGTGGGCCAGAAGGAACGCCGGCGCGTCAGCCGCGAAGATCTTCTGGGCGTCCTCGTAGTACTTGGTGCGCTCGGCCATGTCCGAGGTGGTCTTGGCCTTCTGGATGTCGTTTTCGAAATCCTTGTTGCACCAGCTCGAGTAGTTGGAAACGCCGATCGCCGAGCAGGAGAACAGGGTCGCAAAGAAGTTGTCCGGATCGCCGTTGTCGCCCGACCAGCCGATCTGGAAGGCGCCCGGACGGTCCTTCTTCTTGCCGTCCTCGCGATACTTGGTCCATTCCTCGGTGGTGATCTTGGCCGTGACGCCCACCTTCGCCCAGTCCGCCTGGATCAGCTCGGCGGCGCGCTGGAAGTTCGGGTTATAGGGCCGCGTACGGTCCGACGCCCACAGATCGATCGAGGTCACGCCGTTGGCAGCGAGCACCTTCTTGGCGGCATCCGGATCGTATTTGTCGAACTTCACGTCCTTGTTCCACGACCACATGGTCGGCGGAATCAGGTTGTCGGCGGCGACGGCCCCCGCATCCTGGAACAGGGCCTTGATCAGGGCGTCGCGATCGATCGCCATGTTGAGGGCGTGGCGCACCTCAGGCTTGTCGAAGGGCGGCTGCGTGACGTTGTAGCTCATGTAACCGACATTGAGGCCGGCCATGCTGTAGGTGGTCAGGTTGGGGTCGGCCTTGATCGCCGGGATATCGGCCGGATTGGGGTAGGCCATCACGTCGCACTCGCCCGACTGCACCTTCTGCAGACGCGTCGTGGCATCGGGAGTGATCTGGAAGATCAGGTCGTCAAGCTTGACCTTGCCGGCCCAATAGTCGGGATTGGCCTTGTAGCGGATGGTGGTGTCGAGCTGGTAGTCGACAAACACGAACGGCCCGGTGCCGACCGGCTTGGCGGCAAGATCGGGCATCTGGTTGGCCGCCTGCAGTTTGTCGGCGTATTCCTTGGAGAGGATCGAGGCGAAGTCCATCGCCATGTTGGCGAGCATCGGGGCGTTCGGCTCGGTGAGAACGAGCTGCACGGTGTAGTCGTCGATCTTCTTCCATTCTTTGGTGTACTTCGGCATATCCATGCCGACGTAGTAGTCGTAGCTCAAATTCGGCAGATAGGTGAACCACGGCGACTTGTCGTCCTGCTGGCGCATGAACGAGAAGATCACGTCGTCCGCGTTGAAATCGCGGGTGGGAGTGAAGTAATCGGTCGCGCCGAACTTGACGCCCTTGCGCAGGTGGAAGGTATAGGTGAGCCCATCGGGCGAGATGTCCCAGCTCTCGGCAAGGCCCGGCTCGATTTCGGTCGAGCCGTGCTTGAACTCGACGAGGCGGTTGTAAACGGTGCGCGCGCCGGCGTCGTAGTCATTACCGCCGGTGGTGGTGCCGGGATCGAAATTGGCCGGAGACGCCTCCGAGCAATAGACGAGCGTTTTGGCATAGGCGCTGCCGCCCAGCACAACGGCCAGCGCCGCGGCAGTCAGCAGGGTGTGCATCAATTTCATGATGGGTTGCTCCCGAAGATTATTTGCGCTCCGGGCACTTTCCACCCCGAGCCTGGGGCGCACCAAAGCGTTTTTCAGCCCCCCGCGCAACTTTAATTATTCGTCTAGTGCCTTGCACTTGAACGCCCTTTTTGGCTTCGTCGCTCCCCTAACCGATTGTGCCATTTGACCAAATGGTCAATGCAGGGACGGAGCGAAAATGACAGCTTCGCTGGCGATGGTGACGGTCGTCGTCGACGACTACGACAAGGGCATCGGCTTCTATCGTGATACGCTCGGCCTGAAGCTTGTGGAAGACACCCCGCTTGATGAAGGCAAGCGCTGGGTGGTGCTGTCGGGACCGCGTGGAGGCCGGTTGCTGCTGGCCGAGGCTAGCACACCGCGTCAACGCGCTGCGATCGGCAACCAGGCCGGAGGACGCGTGGGCTTCTTCCTCGAGACCGACGATTTCGTCCGCGATCACGCCGATTTCATCGACCGAGGCGTGAAATTTCGCGAGGCGCCGCGCTACGAAGCCTACGGCATTGTCGCCGTGTTCGAAGATCCCTTCGGCAACGCCTGGGACCTGATCGAGCCCAAACCACGGGAGGGCTGAAATGACTCTGCGCCGCCTCGGCCGCACCGATATGACCATCGAGCCGCTGATCTTCGGAGGCAACGTGCTCGGCTGGACCCTCGAGGAGGGCGAGGCGTTCAAGGTGCTCGACGCCTTCGTCGACGCCGGGTTCGCGGCGGTCGACACCTCCGATAGTTACGGCAAAGGCAAGTCAGAGACCATTCTGGGCAATTGGATGAAGGCGCGCGGCAACCGCAACAAGGTGCTCGTCTTCACCAAGGTCGGCTCGGACATGGGCCAGGGCCACCGCGATCTTTCTTCGGGATGGATCACCCAGGAAGTTGAGGCTTCGCTCCGCCGGCTGGGCACCGATCGCATCGATCTCTACCAGAGCCACTGGCCCGACCCGCAGACTCCGCAGGAGGAAACGCTCGAAGCCTTCGACCGGCTGATCCGGACCGGCAAGGTGCGCTGGATCGGCTCGTCCAACCAGGACGACAAGCTGCTTGGCGAGGCTCTGTCTGTTTCAAGGTCCAGGGGACTTGCGCGCTACGAGACTGTGCAGAACAAGTTCAACCTCGTCGACCGCGAGGCCTTCGAGGGCCCTGTGCAGGACGTCTGCGTGCGCGAAGAAATCTCGGGCATCGGCTATTCCAGCCTTGCGAGCGGCTTTCTGAGCGGCAAGTACAGGAGCGCCGAGGACGCTGTCAAAAGTCCGCGTGGCAAGGGAGTCGTCGACCGCTACCTCAACGACAGGAGCAAGCGGGTCCTCGCCGCAGTCGAGGCCGTCGCGCGGCGGCGCAACACGACGCCGGCTGCGATCGCGATCGCCTGGATCGTGGCGCAGCCAGGGGTCGGCGGGGCCATCGCATCGGCGACCTCGCCGGATCAGCTGAGCAGCCTCACCGAAGGCGCGCGGCTCAGCCTTAGCAGCGACGACCTTCATCAACTCACTGACGCGGGCCGATAGTCAGCCTGCGACGGTGCCAAACAGCGCGCCCACCAGATAGGTGACGATCATGGCGAGCACGCCCCAGAAGGCGACGCGAAGCGCGCCCTTCCAAAGGGGCGCGCCTCCGGTCTGTGCCCCAAGAGCCCCCAAAACGACAAGCACGAGAAGCGAGACCACTGCAACGGTCCAGACTGTGAGCATGCCGCCGGTGAGCCATGCGGCGATCTCGGGCAGTGCGGCGCCTGCAGTAAAGGTGACCGCGGAAGTCCAGGCGGCCTGCAGGGGATTGGACGCGGACACCTCGGTGATCCCCAGCTCCTCGCGTGCGTGGGCACCGAGCGCATCCTTGTCCATCAGCTGGCGGGCGACCTGATGGGCGAGCTGCGGATCAAGTCCGCGCCGCTCGTATATGGTGGCGAGCTCCTCGAGCTCGTCGTCCCAGTGGATCTTGATCTCGCTCGCTTCGCGCGCAAGGTCGGCCCGTTCGGTGTCCGACTGCGAGCTGACCGAGACGTACTCTCCGGCCGCCATCGACATGGCGCCCGCCACCAGCGCGGCGAGTCCGGAGAGGACGACCGCGTTGTGCGGCGAGCCAGCGGCCGCGACGCCGACCAAGACGCTCGCCACCGAGACGATACCGTCGTTGGCTCCAAGCACGGCGGCGCGCAGCCAGCCGATGCGGTGCACGAAGTGGGCCTCGGGGTGGATCGAGTAGGTCTCGTCAGACGGCAAGGTAGCCTCCATCAACCGGCAGCACGGCACCGGTGATGTAAGCGGCAAATGGCGAGCAGAGGAACAGCGCCGCGTTGGCCACGTCCTCAGGCGTGCCGTAGCGGACGAGCGGAATGCGCGGTTTGATGCGTGCGACAGTATCGGGATTGTTGAGGGCCGGGATAGCGATGCCAGCGTCGATCCAGCCGGGAGCCAGGGCGTTGACGCGGATGCCGTCGGCGGCGAAATTGCCGGCGAGCGAGCGGGTGATCTGGGCGACACCGCCTTTGCTCGCAGCATAGCCGGGCGCGTGCGGTGCCCCCAATACGCTGAAGATCGAGCCGATATTGAGGATCGTCCCCTGGCTCGCCTTGAGCAGCGGACGTGCCGCGACGCAGACGCGCATGGTCCCCGACAGGTTCACATCGAGCAGCAGGTCGAAGATTTCCGGATCGTACTCGTCGGCGCGACGGATGATGCCGGCGCAGTTGACCACGACATCAAGGCGGGAGAGCGCTCCGACATAAGCCTTGACCGCTGCGTTGTCGCGTACGTCGAGGACATGAAACAAGGCATCTCCCCGCGCAGCGCGCACCTCTTTGTCGGTGCCGCCCGTCGCAATGACGCTGGCGCCGGCGTCGGCGAAAGCCTCGACGATGCCGGCCCCGATACCGGAGGTGCCGCCCACGACCAGCACCGTTTTGCCGCTGTAGCTGATCTCCACCGGAATGCTCCTTTAGCGAACGAACTGGTTGATATAGTCGGCGCCCAGTCCGACTGCGGCGTAGTGGCGTTTGCACATGTCGATCTTGGTGAAGACGTCCTCGAAGCCGACCTGGCGATTGTCCTTGTCGAGATAGACCATGCAGCCGGAAATGTTGAAGAAGGTGATCATTTCAGCGCAGTCCTCTGGCACGGTCAAAGTATGAATCTCGCCGGGCGGCTCGAAGACATAGGAGCCGGTTTCAGCCACCCAGTCGTGCTCGAGATAGTGCCAGCGACCCTTGATGACGTAACCGTGCACGGGGGCAGGGTGCAGGTGCCGGCTCAGTATGCCGGCGCGCCGCACGCGCAGCAGGTTGCACCATTGGCCCTGCATGGTGTTGAGCAGCAGCGGGCGGAACCAGACGCCGTCGGCCTGCGGCACCCAGACGCGCTCGTCCTGAGGGACCGCGATGATCTGGGCCTCCCTTGCCGCCAGCGGGTGGGCCGAACCGTTGAGGGTTTCGTACATGAGGGTTCCTCCTTGTCTGCCGACCGAACGGTCATAGGCATGCGGCCCGGGCGAGACAAGGAGTATTGGGCAAACCAGGATCGTTGGCCCCCAGGCGGGGCAAGGGGGGCGGCGCGGAGATCCGTGAACGGCCTTCCAGCTCGGCCGCGAGTCAGGCCCGGCGGACGCCGTCGGCGTAGATCCAGCCAATACGGCCCTGATCGTCCTTGATGCGGAGCCAGCCGCGGCGGCTTTCGAGCACGGTGACCTTTTCACCGCCGTTGATGGCGAAGAGCACTTTGCCGGCCTTTGACGGGTTGGCGCGCACGTTGGCGCCTTGACCCAGTACAGTGGCGAGGCCGGCCTTCGAGCCGGCCGGCTTTGTCGCCGCTGCCTCGGGCCTGAGGTCGACGGCGGGCGCGACTTCGGCAACGGGTGTCTGGCCAGCTCCGATACGGGCAGCAGCGTCAAGGGCGGGCGAGGGTGCGGTGCCCGGTACCTTTGGCGCGGGGGCATAGGCCTCCGCGACGTTGGTTCCAAGTTCGGGTGTCCCGTCGGCACGGATGGAGACGGTCGAGACCACCCGGCGCGTAAGCCCGCCTTCAGTTGGGCCAGCCGATTCGGCCTCCGGCTGCAACGGCGGCGGCGCCGCGAGCGGCTGGGCAGCGGCGAGTTTGGCGGGGCTGGCCGGGAGGCTGTTGGGCGCCTGAAAGTCGACCTTGAGCTGCGAGAAGGTGGCGCCGATTACGTCGTTGTTGGTAAGCGTTGGCCCGCTTGGAGAACGGACCTGGTTGGCAGGGGCGGCGATCGCCATCTGAACTGGTTTTTCCGCTTCCGCAGCGGGTGCAACCGGTGAAGGATCCGCAGACGCGGATCGGGGTGCGCCAAGCCCGACGGCGGCCGGGTCGCTGGAGGCGGAGCAGAGCCCGCCGATCCAGCAGCGCACCGGCAGCGCGCCGGTCGCGACGCCGAAAAAGGCCATGACGACAATGGTGACGGACACCGTTCGGACAAGCAGGCTGCCGGCCGCCTGCGCGATGAGTGAGTGGGCCATCCATGCGCTCCCCGGTCAAACTGACCACTCGCCACGGCCAGAACTCACCCCCTCCCCATCACGTTAACGCTTCGACCCGGAAAGCGGCCTCAATATGACGACGAGCGCCACGAAATTGCCCTCAATGACACAATCGCCCGGTCACGCTAGGTTGCACCATGACCAGCACGCGTCCGCAAGCCCCGGGCTATCTCGCCAACCTCATGGCCCGGTTGTTTCATGAGGTGGCAGGGCAGGGCCTGAGGCCGCTTGGCATCCGGCCGGAGCAGTTTCCAGTCCTGATTGAACTATGGTTCGGTGAACGGGTGAGCCGGCAAAGCCTGGCGTTCTCGCAGGAAATGGATCTCGGCGAGATCGATCGGCTGCTCGCGACCATGGCTGCCGATGGGCTGATTGCTCATGTGCCGGCGAACACCGACGAGAGCATCGTTCTGACTGAGAAGGCGTCGGATGCTCGCGAGGGCGCTCTTGTGGCTGCGCGTCGGGCCAATGCAGCGGCCGCCTCGGCTCTCGACGAGGACGAACTGGCCCAATTCATCGCGATGATGAACCGGGTGATCGACGCGCTGAAG
>DASZSH010000127.1:0-23974 GCA_035548755.1 Devosia sp. | reverse complement strand
GCCGCGGTCTGACTCAAGGACGTGACGGTCCTGCAGCGCTTTGAGCAGAACGACCGTGGAGGCGACCGAAAGCGCCAGGCCGAAGATCAGACCGCCACCAAGCGGCCAACCTAGCATCAGGCCCAGGGCGAGCCCCATGGCCGTGCCGCCAGCGATCCGAACCAGGGCACCGGGCACGGCCACCGCCTGCACCGACAGCAGGTCCTTGAGCGAAAAATTGAGTCCTACGCCGAACATCAGCAGGATAACGCCGATTTCGCTGAGCTCGTTGGCGAGCTCGGTATCGGCGACGAAGCCCGGCGTGAATGGGCCGGCAAGCACGCCTGCAACGAGGTAACCAACGAGCGGAGGCATGCGCAGGCGGTTGGCGAGCGCCCCGAAAATGAATGCCAGCACCAGACCCGCGACGATCGTAGAGATCAGGGGGGTATCATGCGGCATGCGTCATCCTCTGCCCAAACGGCCTTCGCCCGGTTCGCGCTCCGGCCGTCTCGAACCAGAATCGATCGGGCCGACGCGCAACCGTAGACTTGCGGACAATGCGGGCAAAAGAAGGGAGAGGCAGGAGCTCGGGCCTCTCCCCCGTCGCTCTTATTCCGTCGTCGTCACCGGCAGGACCGTCGCCGTGATCCGTCCCGCGTCGCCCGAAAGGACCGCCTGGCGAAGATCGCTCAGGAACGCGCGGTTGGTCTCGCTCTCGGGAAGCGCTGTGTCGAAGAGCGGTCTCTCGGAGGCGACCACAAGCAGCATCTCGTTGCCGACAGGCGGCTGGACAGCGAGGGAAACCCCGTTCGGCTGCCGGTCTCCGAATTTCAGCTGGGTGTGGGGCGGCTTGGCTTTCAGCTCCAGTGACGTCGGCTGGCTAAGCGTCGCCACCGTGCCGTCGGCCGAGAAATAGGCGGCATAGAGGTAGCTCGCGAAACCGGGCGACTCGACGCCGATATTGACGCTGTCGCCGACCTTGGGGGTTTCCGGATCGATCACGGCCTTGGGGGTATCGGAGTCAGCTAGCTGCGCGGCAAGGGTTAGCTTGAGTTCGCAGGCCGGCCATGGCGCAAGCGCGACTTCGTTGTTGTCGACCTTACCCTTTAGAGCGTCATTGACCGCGTCGAGTTCCTTCTGCGTTCCAACGAAACCGGTCGCAACGGAATTGCCATCGGCATCGGTTCCGAGGTCGACGCGACCGCACGAGAGGGGCGGTAGCGCGATTGCGGCGCTGGCATTGGGTAGATCCCTTGTCGCCTCAGTGGGTCGCACGTTGAGCGGCGGCACGAAGCTCGGCGCGTTTGGCGGGGGCATGTCCACCACGGTGTCGGGCATGAAGTCGGCATCGGTAAGCGCAATGTCGGGATCGCCGGGCAGGTGCATGACATAGCCTTCATAGACGCGCGCTTTGAAGGTGTCGTAGGTCATGCGACCGTAGCCCTTGTCGCCCCATTGGGTCGACCACTGGTTGATGAACTTGAAGGTCTGCTTGGTGTCGTCGTAGCCCACCAGGGTGATGGCGTGGCCGCCCTCGTCCTTTCTGGACGCGTCGGCCTTCCAGATCGACTGACGCGGGTTGAGGTCGAAGAACGTGTCGTCGAGCGAGGCGAGGATGACGACCGGGTTACCCTGGGCCAGTGCGCCCTTGACCTTGTCGAGATCGGTGTCGGTTTGCTGGTCCCATACCTGCTCGAAACTCTCGATGCGGAAGTCGGTGGCCTTGGCGACCGTCGCTTCGTCGGGAGCCGCGCATTTGGTGTCGTCGTAGGGGAACTCGGCCAGCGACATGGCGCCCTTGAGCAGGACGTTCATCGCATCGGGAATGTAGGCCCCCTGATCGCAATCGTCTCCGATATGGATGATGTCGAAGATCCATGCCGGGCTTGGAATATTGACCTGCTGGGAGATATCGCGATGCTCAATCTGCTCGGCATAGTAGGCGCGCGCGGCATAGGCCGTAGCCCAGCCCACGCATGAGCCCTGCTTGGCCTGATCGCCCACCGCAGGCATATAGCGCGAAAGATCGACGGCCGGAGGCAGGAAGTCGCGATAGACCGGAGCCTGGGTGATGCCGGCCTTTTGCGCCGCCGGAGTGGGGGCGCCGCCGGTCGAGTATTTGTGTCCCTGCGCGTGCGCCGACGCAACGCCCAGCGCCGCCAGCAAAGCTATGGTAATTGCCGCGCGCCCCAGGGCGTACGTTAGTCCTCGCATGATTTCACCCTCAGCATCGTGAGACCGAGCCGGCCTCGCTCAAACGCTAGCATGCGGATGCTGGCAGGAGAAAGGCCGAGTCGTGGCGGCGCGGCGGGGGTTTAGCGGCACCGGGAAGAGGTCAGTCGAACGTTTCTGCTGATGCCAGCACGGGTGCCGCCGCATCCTTGGCCGAGAGGATGGGAGACGACTCCGTTGGCCAGGCGATGGCGATGTCCGGGTCGTCCCAGCGCACCGCCCGCTCGGCCGCCCGATGGTAGAAGTCGGTGGTCTTGTAAAGCACTTCGGTGCCCTCGCGCAGAGCCAGAAATCCATGCGCGAAGCCGGGCGGTATCCAAAGCTGGCGGCGGTTCTCGGCGCTGAGGATTTCGGCGACCCAGCGGCCGAAAGTCGGCGAGGAGCGGCGGATGTCGACCGCCACGTCGAAGACCGCGCCGTGAACGACGCGCACGAGCTTGCCCTGCGGGGCGGGCGGAAGCTGATAGTGCAGACCGCGCAGCACGCCGCGCCGGCTGATGGAGTGATTGTCCTGGACGAAGGGGACCTGGGCGCCGGTGAGGTCGGCAAAGGTGCGGGCATTGAAGCTCTCGTAGAACGCGCCGCGTTCGTCGTCATACGCCTTGGGCTCGAGCAGCACGATTTCCTGGAGCGCCAGCCGGGTCGCCTTCATCGCCTGGCCTCGGCAACGAGATTGCACAAATACTTGCCATAGCCCGAAGCACTCAGCGGCGCGGCGAGCCGCAGCAGCGCTTCGTCATCGATCCAGCCGTTGCGCCAGGCAATCTCCTCGGGGCAGGCGATCTTCAGCGCCTGGCGCTTCTCGATCGTCGCCACGAACTGGCCGGCGTCGAGCAGGGAATCGTGCGTACCGGTATCGAGCCAGGCAAAGCCGCGGCCGAGGGTCTCGACGGTCAGCGCGCCGCGTTCGAGATAGAGACGGTTGAGATCGGTGATTTCGAGTTCGCCACGGGCGGACGGCTTCAGGCTTCTCGCAAGCGCCACAACGTCGGCATCGTAGTAGTAGAGCCCGGTTACAGCGAAGCTCGACTTGGGGTTCCTGGGCTTCTCCTCCAGCGACGTTGCCCGGCCCTCGCCATCGAACCCGACGACACCATAGCGCTCTGGGTCGGTGACGTGATGGGCAAAGATCGTCGCGCCAACCTGACGAGCGTCGGCGCGCCGCAGCAGGGCCGGAAGGTCGTGACCGAAGAACAGATTGTCGCCCAGGACCAGGACCGAAGGGGACCCCCCAATGAACTGCTCTCCGATGAGGAACGCCTGAGCCAGCCCGTCTGGCGCGGGCTGCGTCGCAAAGCTCAGATTGAGGCCCCAGCCCGCCGCGTGGGCGAACAGCCGCTCGAACAGCGGTCGATCGTGCGGAGTCGAAATGATGAGGATGTCGCGGATGCCACCGCTCATGAGGGTGGAGAGCGGATAGTAGATCATGGGCTTGTCATAGACCGGCAGGAGCTGCTTGCTGATCGGCGCCGTCGCCGGCATGAGGCGCGTCCCCGCCCCGCCCGCAAGAATGATGCCTTTTCGAGTCATAGCTGTCCCTCGGACTTCAGCGTGCTTATCAACTCAAGGATGCCGGCTTGCCAAGCTGGAAGGTTGATGCCGAACGCGGCGCGCAGCTTGCCGGTGTCCAGCCGCGAATTGGCCGGGCGTTGCGCCTTGGCGGGGTATTGGCTGGTGGGGATGGGCCGGATGGCTTGGGGGGCGAGCCTCAAACGGGCGCCGTGGGCCGTCGCGGCGGCAACGAGGTAGCGGGCAAGGTCGTACCAACTGGTCTCGCCGGTTGGGGCGAGATGATAGAGGCCGAGCTTGCCACGGTCGGCCAGCACCTGCCCAATCGCCGCCGCCGTCACGTCCGCAATGAGAGCGGCCGGCGTGGGGGCCCCGATCTGGTCGGCGACCACATCAAGACTGTCGCGTTCTCCCGCAAGCCTGAGGATGGTGAGCGGAAAGTTCCGGCCGCGCGGCGCGTAAACCCAGCTCGTCCGCAGGATCAGGTGATCCGCACCCGACTCGCGCAGCAGCGCTTCACCCGCAAGCTTGCTCGCGCCATAGACCGAAAGCGGGCTGGTCGGCGTGGACTCGCTCTGCTGGCCGAGAGCGGTGCCGTCGAAGACGTAGTCGGTCGAGTAGTGAACGACCATCGCGCCGATGCGGCGTGCCGCTTCACCGAGCCGCCCGACGGCACCGGCATTGATGGTCCAGGCACGTTCGCGATCGTCCTCGGCGGCATCTACGGCGGTATAGGCGGCGCAGTTGACGATGACATCGGGCCGGGCCGCCGCGATCAGGCCGGACAGCGAGTCGGGCTTGGCGAAATCCGCCTCGTCGCGCCCAAGCGCGACGAGCTCCCCCAGCGCCGGAAGCGTTCGCTGCAGGGCGCGGCCCACCTGCCCGTCCCGGCCGAAAAGCAGAAGTTTCACGTGTAATGCTCCGCGACCCAGTCGCGGTAGGCGCCGGAAGTAACGTCGCGCACCCAGTCGCCATGGTCGAGATACCAGAGCACGGTTTCTTCGAGCCCGTGGGCGAAGTCGCGCGACGGCCTCCAGCCCAGGTCCCGAGCGATCTTCTGCGCATCGATGGCGTAGCGGCGGTCGTGGCCGGGGCGGTCGGCAACAAAGGCGATCTGATCGCGGTAGGACCCGGCGTTGCGCGGCCGATGGCGATCGAGAAGATCGCAGATGGCGACCACCACGTCGATGTTGGTGCGCTCCGAATTGCCGCCCACAGCGTAGGACTGACCGGGGACGCCGCGGGCAAGGATTGCGGCAAGGGCCGCGCAATGATCGGACACGTGCAGCCAGTCGCGCACCTGGCGGCCGTCGCCATAAACCGGCAACGGTTTGCCAGCGAGGGCATTGTGGATCATGAGCGGGATCAGCTTTTCCGGAAACTGGTACGGCCCGTAATTGTTCGAACAGTTCGAAATCAGCGTCGGCAGCCCGTAGGTTTCGTGCCAGGCCCGCACCAAATGGTCGGCGCCGGCCTTGCTCGCCGCATAGGGGCTGTTGGGCGCGTAGGGCGTGGTCTCGCGGAATTTCGGATCGGCTGGCGCGAGGCTGCCGAAGACCTCGTCGGTCGAGACCTGCAGGTAACGAAAGCGGGATCGCGCGGCGGCATCGCGACGGGCGAGCACGGCGCGTACCGCCTCGAGCAGGCGCAACGTGCCCGTGACGTTGGTCTCCACGAACGTTTCAGGGCCCCGGATCGATCGATCCACGTGGCTCTCGGCGGCAAGGTTGGCCACCGCGTCGAGCCCTTCCTCTTCAAGCAGTGCCTCGACTAGGTCGCGGTCGAGGATCGAGCCTTTGACGAAGCGGTAGCGCGGATCAGCGCGCACCGGCGCGAGATTGCCGAGATTGCCCGCGTAGGTCAGCGCATCGAGCACCACCACACGCTCAGCTCCGGTCGAAAGCAGAAACGAAACGAAATTGGCGCCGATAAATCCGGCACCCCCGGTCACCAATATGCGCAAAGTGCGTATCCCCTTTGGCGCCGGACCCTAGCGGCGTCTTCCCGCCATGCCTAGCGGCAATGGCTGCCTATTCCATGGGCAGCCAGGCCCTGTGCTGACAGCTTGGGCGAAATGCTGCCCCGTTGGGCGTGCTGCGCCGCATAACCGACCGCGCTGCTGAGGGCAAGCCACTGAAACAAAACGAGGATCGATATTGGCACGCGACGTGCACGGATCTGGCCGATTGCGGACGATCCACGAGGACGACATGTATCAGGACACGATTGACCAGTTCGCCGATACGGCGGCAAAGAAGCTAACAGCCCTGGCCGACAACGGGCTGGGCTTCTTCGTCGCGGCGATGATGGCGGGAGCCTATGTCGGGCTCGGCATCATCGCGATCTTCTCCATTGGCCAAGGTCTTGATCCCTCGGTCCGGTCGCTGGCCATGGGATTGACCTTCGCGATCGCCCTCACGCTCGTCGTGTTCGCGGGCGCGGAGCTCTTTACCGGCTACACGATGGTGATGACCTTCGGGGTGCTCCGCCGCAGGGTGAGCCTCGGCGGTCTGCTCGCCTCATGGGCCGTGACGTGGCTTGGCAATCTTGCGGGCGCCGCGGCGCTCGGCACGATCTTCTGGCTCGGGGGCGGCGGAGCCATCCTCAAGCAGGGCGCGGATCTGATCTTTGCCACGGCCGACGCAAAGATGCACGCAGCGCCGCTCGCGCTCGTCGCCAAGGGAATTCTCTGCAACTGGCTAGTCTGCCTCGCTCTCTGGACGAGCGCGCGCACCACCAACGATGCGGCCAAGTGCATCTTGATCTTCTGGTGCCTGTTCGCCTTCATCGCTTCAGGGTTCGAACACTCGGTCGCCAACATGACGGTGTTCGCGATCGCGCTTTTGGGCAACCATCCCGATACGGTCACGATTGCGGGCGCGTTCTACAACCTGCTGTGGGTCAGCCTCGGCAACATCATCGCCGGCGTGGTGTTCGTGGGTTGCGGCTATGCGCTGAGCGCCGGCCGTTCAAAGCCGGCGACACTCCCCAGTCCGACGGCAGTTCCCGCCGAATGACCGACACCGCCGAGTTCACGCCGGAGCAAAGGCGGTACCTCGAAGGCCTCGTCGCCGGAATCAGCGCGGCGCGATCCGCAGTGGCGGCGCCCGCCGAGCCGACAGGTCCCGACGCCCCCCAACTCGCTGCGCAGGCACGGGCTGAGGCGGCGGGCCGGAAGCTTACCGACCAGGAGAAAATCAAGCGTGACGAGCATCCGCTCGATGCCTACCGCCGGCTGAGGATGGAGGCCCTGGGCGGAGCCTATCCCAAGCCGCCGGACAACTTTCGATGGCGTTGGCACGGGCTGTTCTATGTGGCGCCGAACCAAGCGTCGTTCATGTGCCGACTGCGTATTCCCAATGGCATCCTCAACCATTGGCAGCTGGCGGGGTTGGGCGCGCTTGCCCGCTCGCATGGCGGAGGCTACGCGCATGTGACGACGCGCGCCAACCTGCAAATCCGCGAAATCACTGCCGAGAAGGCGCCCGCGCTGATCGAGGCGATCCAGGACCTGGGGCTGGTGACCCGCGGCTCGGGCGCTGACAATATTCGCAATGTCACAGGCTCGCCGACGGCCGGCATCGATCCTCAGGAGCTGATCGACACAAGGCCATTTGCGCGCGCCTGGCACTTCCATATCCTCAACTCGCGCACGCTCTACGGCCTGCCGCGCAAGTTCAACGTGGCGTTCGACGGCGGGGGATCGATCGCGGCGCTCGAGGACACCAACGATATCGGCTTTCAGGCCGTGGACGTGGTCGATGGCGCTGGCGTCGAGCCGGGCGTGTGGTTTCGTCTGCTGCTTGGCGGGATAACGGGGCATCATGACTTTGCACGACCCACCGGCCTCTATCTGAAGCCGTCGGATGCCACCGATGTCGCTGACGCGATCGTCAGGGTATTCATCGACTACGGCGATCGAACCGACCGGACCAAGGCGCGGCTCAAATATCTGCTCGACGCCTGGGGTCTTGAGAAGTTCATCGCCGAAGTCGAAGCGCGGCTCGGTCGGTCCCTCACCCGGATCGAGGGAGACTGCATAAAGCCCCGGCCGCCACAAGACCGGCTCGCACATATCGGCGTTCACCGTCAGAAGCAAGCCGGCAAGAACTGGATCGGCGTCGTGCTCAAAAGCGGACTCATGAGCGCGTCCCAAATGGAGGGACTCGCCAGCATCGCCTGCGCCTTCGGGGACGGCGACCTGCGCCTCACAGTCTGGCAAAACGTCATCGTGTCGGGCGTCGACGACAACCGGGTGGACGATGCGGTTGCGGCCATCGAGGCGCTCGGGCTTGCGGTCAAGGCGTCACCTCTGCGCGCCGGGCTCGTGAGCTGCACGGGCAACACGGGCTGCAAGTTTGCTGCATCCGACACCAAGGGAACGGCGGAAGCGATCGCGGCCCATATCGAAGACCGTCTTGCGCTCGACACGCCGCTCAATATCCACGTTACCGGCTGCCACCACTCCTGTGCGCAGCACCATATCGGCGACATCGGGCTGCTCGCGGTGAAGATCGCACGGGAAGGCGACGAGGAGCCGGCCGAGGGCTACACCATATTGGTGGGTGGAGGCGCAGGCCAGGAGGCCCGGCTCGGCCGCGAGCTCTGGCCCAATGTCGAAGCGGCGCGCTGTCCGGCTGCGATCGAGCGGTTATTGCAGGTCTATCTGGCTCAGCGCGCCTCTCCCGCTGAGACCTTCCTCGCGTTCACGGCGCGGCACGACATCGCGTCGCTCAAGGCGCTCTTTGGCGAGACCCCGCCATGAGCATCAATTTCGTGCCGCAGATCGTTGCGCCGAGCGCGCCGTTTACAGACGCTCAGAGAGCCTGGCTCAACCGCTTCTTCGCCGAGGCGCTGCTCAAGGACCTGTCGGTTTCGGCCCGTACGTCTCCACCGTCTGCGCCGGTGGAGGATGATTCCACGCCGTGGCACGATCCTGCCATGCCCATCGAGGAGCGCATGGCGCTTGCTGCGGAGCGACCGATCCGCTGGAAGCTGATGGCGGCGATGGCCCAGCAAGACTGCGGCCAGTGCGGCTCGAGTTGCGCGGAGTACTCACGTGCCATTTTCGAGCAGGCCGAGCCGCGACTCAACCTTTGCGCACCGGGTGGCAAGGCGACGGCGCGGATGCTCAAGTCGCTGGTCGAGGAGATGGGCGGTGGTGTCATCGGCCCGGAAGAGGCTGCGGCCAAGGCTGCCGCGCCGAAAGCGCCGCGCGATGCCAGACCCGGATATGCGCGCGAGCACCCGGTTACCGCGCGCTTCCTGAGGCGCATCCGGTTGAACGGACCGGGCTCGGAGAAACACACGTGCCACATCGAAATTGACCTGTCCCAAACCGGACTTGACTATGAGGTTGGCGACAGTCTCGGTGTGTTCCCCCGCAACGATCCGGCCCTTGCCGATGCCGTCATAGCGGCGATCGACGTGCCGCCCGACTTCCCCATCGCTGGCGTACCTTTCCGGCAGGTGTTGATCGAGCAGGTCTCACTGGGCGCAGCGCCCGACGCCTTGTTCCAGTTCATCTCCTATCTCACCGGCGGCGAGCGGCGTCGGAAGGCACAAGCGCTCGCGCGTGGGGAGGATCCGGATGGCGATGCTCAGCATCTGGACGTGCTGGCGGCCCTTGGAAAGTTCGCGGGTATCCGACCGGACCCCGAGGCTCTCATTGAGGTGCTTGAGCCACTGCAGCCGCGGCTCTATTCGATCTCGTCTTCGCCCAAGGTCAATCCGCATCGCGTCAGCCTCACGGTTGACAGCGTGCGGTATGAGGCGCTCGGGCGGGAGCGGCTGGGCGTAGCCTCGACCTACCTTGGGGAGAGAATTGCCGCTGGAGATGACCTGCGCGTCTACCTTCAGAAGGCACACGGTTTCCGCCTGCCCTCTTCAGGAGATATCCCGATCGTGATGGTCGGGCCTGGGACGGGGGTTGCGCCATTCCGCGCGTTCATGCACGAGCGGCTGGCCGTGGCGGCGCGCGGGCCCGCCTGGCTCTTCTTCGGTCATCAGCGGGAAGCGGAGGATTTCTTCTACCGCGACGAATGGCAAATGCTTCGGCAACGTGGCGTGCTCACCCGCCTCTCTCTTGCCTGGTCGCGCGATGGCGCGCAAAAGACCTATGTGCAGCAGCGCATTCGTGAAGAGGGGGCAGAGCTCTGGGCATGGCTCGAACGGGGCGCGCATTTCTATGTCTGCGGCGATGCCAAGCGGATGGCCAAGGATGTCGAACTTGCGGTACGCGACGTTGCCGCAGCGCACGGCGCCATGGGACCGGAGGCAGCGGCCGACTACGTTGCCCGCATGAAGGCTGAAGGGCGGTACCAGCAGGACGTTTACTAGCACCCGCGGCGGAATGACTAAGCGCCTCTTAAGCGAGGCCAAACAAATCGCGACTCGTCAAAAGCTTTACGCAGAATTGCCGTAAACCTAGGATGGTCTTTGCGCGGGGAGCGTCCTGAGGGATCAAATCATGAAGCGTCTTGCTCGGCTGGCCGTGGGGCTGGAACTTGCCGTGTTGTGTCTGCTCGCGGTTTCGGCGCCGCTCGCGGCCGGCCCTGGCGTAACGATCCTCAAGGACACGGACCTGCCCGGGTTTGACTATCAGATCAACAAGGGAACCACGCTCGACAAATGCCAGGCCGCCTGCGTGGGCGATGAGCTTTGCCGCGCCTTCACGTTCAATTCGAAGAGCAAATGGTGCTTCCTCAAAGGCGACGTGCCGACAACCCCCGCCCAGTTCAAGGGGGCGACATCCGGGACGTTGATCCTGTCACCCACGCCGGCCGAACTCGAAGACAAGCGGCTGGGTGAACTCCCCTTCCCGGCCCAGGATCTCGTCAGTTCCGCGCATTCCTTCGCGGCCAACCTGCCCACGAGTGACGCTCCGCCCAAAGACCTGACCTATCCCGATCTCGTCAGCGCCGGCGATGACGCGGTCGCGCAACAGAACCCGCAGGCGGCCGCCGTCTCCTACCGGCAGGCCCTTGCGCTTAACCGGAACGACCCCGCGGTCTGGGTCAAGCTCGCCAATGTCATGCTCACCGAGGCGGATGCCTCCTACACAGCCCAGAATTCGAGCGACATGTACGACCAGGGCGCGACCGCGAGCTACGCGGCCCTGATGGCCTTCGTACAGACGCCCGACAGCGACAAGGCGGGCCAAGCCACGGCGCTGGGTGCGCTGGCGCATGCACTCGAGCGGCGCGAAATGTGGCGGGAGTCGATACTCACCTACCGGTCGAGCCTGGCGCTGGTGGACAGCGCCGAGCTGCAGGCCCGGCTCGATGACGTGGTGGCGCAGCATGGCTTCCGCATAACCGGCAACGATGTGGATGCCGAAGCGGCCGACCCGCGCATCTGCATCAATTTCTCCGATCCACTGCCCAAGGGTGGCGCGGACCTCTCCGGCTACATCGTTGTGGAGGGTGCACCCAACGTCGCGGTCGAGACTGGGGATACGCAGATCTGTCTCACCGGTATCGAGCACGGCAAGCGTTACGTCGTGAAGGTGCGTTCAGGCCTGCCCTCGGCCGACAACGAACATCTGAGCAAGGACGTCGATCTCAATATCTATGTCGCCGACCGATCGCCGTTCGTGGGCTTTGCCAACAACGCCTACGTGCTACCTGCTGGCCTGGGCGGCGGTCTGCCGATCACTTCGGTCAACGCCAAGACAGCGGACGTCGAAATCTACCGGATCGGCGACCGATCGGTTGCCACCGCCGTGCGCGACGGCATCTTCAAGGGCAATCTCACAGGCTATTCCGCCGAGGACGTTGCCAACAAATATGGCGAACAGGTCTGGACCGGCACGGTCGATCTGGCACAAGGCGCCAACAATGCGATGGTGACAACAGCCATCCCCGTGCACGACGCGGTTCCGGCCATGCAGCCGGGCGCTTACGTGGTGACCGCCAAGGTCACGGGCTCGAACCAGGACTACTGGAATGACCTCGCCACGCAGTGGTTCATTGTCACTGACCTGGGGCTGACCACCGTCAGCGGCGACGACGGCATCCATGCATTTGTACGTTCGCTAACGACGGCCAAGCCGATCGCGGGGGCCAGCGTGCAGCTGGTTGCGGTCAACAACGAGATCCTCGGAACAGCGACGACGGACGCAAACGGCGAAGCCAGCTTCGCGCCTGGCCTCGCCCGTGGCGACGGCGGAAGGGCCCCGCAGCTGCTCGAGGCGAGCACGCAAGGCGCGGCCGACTATGCCTTCCTCGATGTCAGCAAGCCGGGCTTCGACCTGACCGACCGCGGCGTCGCCGGGCGGCCCTCGCCCGGTCCGCTGGACCTGTTCGCCACGAGCGAGCGCGGCGTGTACCGACCGGGTGAAACGGTGTTCCTGACCGCACTTCTGCGCGACCAGAAGGTGAAGGCAGTCGAGAACCTGCCGCTCACCATGAAGGTCGAGCGGCCCGATGGGGTGGAAGCGCAGACCCTGGTTCTCAACGACAAGGGCGCCGGCAGCTATTTCGACGCCATGACGCTCGATAAGGGAGCCATGCGCGGAGCATGGACGGTTCGGTTCTATGCCGACCCCAAGGACGAAGCGCTCGACACGGTTACCTTCCTGGTTGAGGATTTCGAGCCCGAGCGGCTTGCTTTCGACGTGAGCGCGCCCGATGCGCCGCTTAAGCTCGGCGAAGTCAACGACATCACGGTCGCCGCCAAATATCTCTACGGCGCTACCGCCCCCGGTCTCGATATCGAAGCGGACTCGCTGGTGAGCGGCACGCGCACGATCGACGGGTGGCCCGGATACGAGTTCGGCCGCACCGACGATACATTCACCTCCGATTTCGAGCCGCTGGGCGTGGTGGGTACCACTGACGACAACGGCAACGCCACGGCAGAAGTCACGATACCGGAGCCGTCCGCGACAACAAAGCCGCTGACCGCGCAGCTCACTCTGCGTCTGGTCGATTCGAACGGCCGCACGGTCACGCGTTCGCTCACCCGACCGGTGCAGACCGATGGCAATCGCATCGGCATCAAGCCGCAGTTCAGCGATGCAGCCGGGCTGGCGCAGGGTAGCGAGGCAGGCTTCGACGTCATCGCCATCGGACCAGACAACAAGACGCTGGCGATGAGCGGGCTTGCCTGGACACTGAGCCGCATCGAAACGACGTACCAGTGGTACCGCGACAACGGCACCTGGAAGTGGGAGGATGTGACCACCACGAGCAAGGTGGCCAACGGCGCGGTGGACACGCCCGCCGACGGACCGGCAACCGTGTCGGCCAAGGTTGACTGGGGACGCTACCTGCTCGAGGTCACGGCCGCCGACGGCTCCACCTCCTCGAGCTACGAGTTCTATGCCGGCTACTACTACCCCGAGGCCGGCTCCGACACGCCGGACACGCTGCAGGTCGCGCTCGACCAGCAGGCGTACAAGCCGGGCGACATCGCCCATCTCAAGCTCGATCCGCAGTTCGCTGGAACGGCGCTCGTGATGGTGGTCGACGACCGCGTTATCGACATGAAGGCGGTCGACGTGCCCGAAGGCGGCACGACCGTCGACATTCCCGTAACAGCCGACTGGGGCCCGGGAGCTTATGTGACCGCGACGCTCTATCGCCCCGCCGACGCTGCTCAGAAGCGGATGCCCGCGCGAGCTCTGGGACTAGCCTATGCCGACGTGGATCCGGGCGACCTCAAGCTCGCAGTGAGCCTTGATGCCCCAAAGGAGGCCAAGCCGCGCACGCCGCTCTCGGCGACAGTCAAGCTCGGCAACGTGCCGGTCGGCACAAAGGCCTATGTGGCCGTCGCCGCGGTGGACCTCGGCATTCTCAACCTCACGCACTTCGCGGTGCCCGATCCAGACGGCTGGTATTTCGGCCAGCGCGCGCTCGGCGTGGAGTTCCGCGATCTCTACGGCCAGTTGATCGACCCGACCCAGGGAATCCTCGGCGCCCTCCGTTCGGGCGGCGACGAATCGGCGAGCCGGTTGGGCACGCCACCGGCAACCACGGTGCTCGTTGCGCTTCATACCGGCGTGGTCGAGGTGGGGGCCGACGGGACGGCAAGCGTAAGCTTCGATATGCCCGATTTTTCGGGGACCGTTCGGCTGATGGCGATGGCGTGGACGGCCACGGCTGTCGGCCACGCCTCGGCCGACGTGGTGGTGCACGACCCCGTGGTGGTGAACCTCAGCCCGCCGCGCTTCCTTCGGATCGGGGACATCTCCCGCCTGCTGGTCGAGGTGACCAACGTGTCCGGACCGGCTGGCAGCTACACGGTCGAACTCGACCCAGGCGATGGGCTCAGCACGGATGCAGCCAAAACGACGTTCGATCTTGCGGCTGGAGAGCGCAATGCCCTCAGCCTCAACCTTAAAGGCGAAGGTCTCGGCGATCAAAAGCTCAAGGTCATCGTCACCCAGCCGGACGGCGTCACTCAAGTCAAGGAACTGACGCTCGGTGTGCGCGCCGCGGCAGCGCCGCAAACCGTATCGAGCCTGATTCCAATCGCGCCTGGCGAGACAGTCGTGCTCGACAGGAGCCGCTTCGATGGACTCATTGCCCACACCGCCGAGCTCAGCGTCGCCATCGGGCCGATCGCGCGGCTTGACGTGCCCAACCTGCTCGATCACCTCGACCGCTATCCCTATGGGTGCGCGGAGCAGGTGACGAGCCGAGCCATGCCCCTGCTCTATCTCAACGACGTGGCGGCTGGATTGGGGCTTGGCACCGACGACGCCTTGCGTCAGCGAGTGGTCGACGCGATCGGGGACCTGCTGACGCATCAGACCTCGACTGGCGGATTCGGCCTATGGGGTCCGTTCGACTCGACCGACCTTTGGCTCGACAGCTACGTCACCGACTTCCTTCTCAGGGCCAAGGCAGCAGGCTACGACGTGCCGGCGCAGGCCATGAGCAATGCGCTCGACAATCTTGGCAACCAGGTGTCGGCGGCTGCCGATTTCGACCGCGGCGGGGAGGATCTCGCTTACGCGCTCTACGACCTTGCCCGCGCCGGCCGAGCCGCGATTGGCGATCTGCGGTACTATCTCGAGGCCAAGCTCGACAATTTCGGCTCACCGCTGGCCAAGGCGCAGCTCGGAGCTGCGCTTGCGCTCTATGGCGACCGTACCCGGGCCGCGACGGCGTTCAATGCGGCCATCCAAGGGCTCAGCGCTTCCGACGATCCGAAGCGCTGGCGCACCGACTATGGCAGCCAGCTCCGCGACACCGCAGGCGTGCTGGCGCTCGCCGCCGAGTTCACGCCGGCAGGCGTTGATCTCGCCGCGCTCGCCAAGACGCTGGCCGCTGAGCGCGACGGCAAGCGCTGGACCTCAACGCAGGACGATGCGTGGACGCTGCTCGCCGCGGCGGCCTTGCAGAAGCAGGCGACGAGCGGCAGCGTGAGCATCGACGGGGCGGCGCTCACCGGCACGGTCTACAAGCGCTACCCGCAGGAGCATTTCGATGCGGCGGCGGTGACTATCATCAACAACGGCAACCAGCCGACGGAGGCCAAGGTCTCGGTGACCGGCATTCCGGCGACGCCGCCCAAGGCCTCCGGCAACGGCTTCACAATCGCCCGTCAGTATTTCACGCTCGATGGCGAAGCGGCCGACTTGGGCAACGTTCACCAGAACGATCGGTTCATCGTCGTGCTGACGATGACCGCAAACGAGCTCGGCTCGGGCCAGTACGTGGTAGCCGACCCGATCCCCGCAGGCTTCGAGATCGAGAACCCCGATCTCAGCGCTGCTGAGGGGGCGTCGGACATCACGTGGCTGACGGTTGATCCGGCGACGCATGTGGAATCGCGCACCGATCAGTACGTGGCGGCGTTCCGGTACGTGGAGGATACGCAGAACTTCTCGACGGCCTATCTGGTCCGCGCGGTGTCACCCGGCACGTTCGCGATGCCGGGCGCCACGATCGAAGACATGTACCGGCCGGAATTGCGGGCCAACACGGACGCAGGCTCGATCGAGATCGGAACGCCGGGAACAACGGTCTCCGGTACGCCGGCCGCGCCGGCCCCGGAGACCGCAGCTTCGGCCTCAAGCTCGTCGGCGCCGGCCAACTGAGACCGTGCCGATGTCCTTGGCCGACTCAAAGATGGCCCGATCGCGCCGCCGGCGCGATTGGGCGCGATGGGCGGGCGGATTGGCGTATGCCATCGGCGCGCTGGCGATCCTTGGGCTGGCGACAGCCCATGTCCTGGTTCGCGACATCATGCCAGGACTACCGCGCACCCCGGACGTTGCGTCCATGCCCGTTTCGGCCGTGGTCGTGGACCGAAAGGGCGAGCTGCTCCGCCCCTATACGACAACCGATGGCAAGTGGCGCCTGCCGGTCGCCCTCAAGGACGTGGACCGGCACTTCATCGATATGCTGCTGGCCTATGAAGACCGCCACTTTGCGCAACATCACGGTATCGACTGGGCAGGACTGATACGCGCCGCGAGCCAATTCGTGCTGGCGGGCGGCCACATCGTTTCGGGCGGCTCGACGCTGACGATGCAGCTCGCGCGCCTCATCGAAGGCGGCTCGACGCACGACCTTGCCGCGAAGATTCGGCAGATCGTCCATGCCGAAACGCTGGAAGACCAACTGAGCAAGGATCAAATCCTGACGCTCTATCTCAATCTCGCGCCTTATGGCGGCAATATCGAAGGTATACGTGCCGCTTCGCTTGCCTACTTCGGCAAGGAGCCAGCCCGACTCACCACCGCCGAGGCGGCATTGCTGGTTGCACTGCCGCAATCGCCCGAGGCGCGCCGGCCCGACCGCGACCCCCGGGCCGCCGAAGCCGGGCGCAACCTTGTGCTCGACCGCATGGTGAGCGAAGGGGTGATCTCGGCTGAAGAGGCGGCTGCCGCAAAGCGAGAGCCGGTGCCGGTTGCGCGGCGGGAGTTTCCGATGCTGGCAGCGCATCTGGGCGATGAAGCGGTGCGCGCGAGGCCGAATGCTCGCCAAATCCAGGTGACGGTCGACAAGCGTCTGCAGGCCGCGCTCGAGGAGCTGGCCCAGACCCGTGCCGCCGCCATCGGGCCCAAGGTCTCGGTGGCTATCGTGGTTGCCGACCAGCAGAGCGGCGACATTCTCGCCTCGGTTGGCTCTGCCGGCTATCTTGGCCAGGAGAACGACGGCTTTGTCGATATGACGGAGGCTGTGCGTTCGCCGGGCTCGACGCTCAAGCCGCTGATCTATGGGTTAGGCTTCGAGCTCGGACTGGCCCACCCCCAGTCGCTGATCGAGGATCGCCCAACGGCCTTTGCCGGATACGTGCCGGCCAATTTCGACGGGCTGAGCCACGGCACCGTAACCATCCACGATGCTTTGACGCAATCGCTCAACGTGCCGGCCGTGGTGGTGCTCGACGCTGTCGGCGTGGCGCGGCTCGTGTCGCGTATTCGACGGGCGAACGCCAATCCGCTCCTTCCCGACGAGACTGCGGCTGGGCTGGCGGTAGGCCTTGGCGGCGTCGGCGTGACGCTGCGCGACCTCGTTTCGATCTACGCCGCGATCGCGCGCGGCGGCTCGCCCATCCATCTCAAGGATGGCGTGGCTCCGCCCGCGGCAGACGCCGGGCCGGCGGCCCCCGTGCTCGACCCGATCGCGGCCTGGTATGTTACCGATATTCTCCGCGACGTGCCGCCGCCTCTCAACGGTTCGCCAGGCCGCATCGCTTTCAAGACCGGCACGTCTTATGGTTTTCGCGACGCATGGGCGATTGGCTACGATGGTGGGACGGTGATCGGTGTCTGGGTCGGACGGCCCGACGGCGCACCGGTGCCCGGGATCGCCGGGATAACTGCAGCCGCGCCGGTGCTGTTTGAGGCCTTCGACCGGCTGGCCGAGCCAATCAAGCCATTCCGGGCGCCGCCGCCCGGTGTGATCTTTGCCAGCAATACCGAACTGCCGGCGCCGCTCAAGCGCTTTCGCCACCCCGACGACGACGTCGTGGCGCGGGACGCGGGCCCGCAGATTGCCTTTCCAGCGGACGGCGTCGATGTCGATCTGGGCGTCGCGGCGGGCGACGAAGCTCCTCTCATCGTCAAGATCAGGAACGGCGTGCCGCCATTCACCTTCTTCGCCAACGGCGCTCCCATCGGGCAATCGGCGTTCGCCCGGCAGGAGAGCTGGCTTCCCGATGGCCCAGGTTACGTGACGCTGTCGGTAGTGGACGCCAAAGGGCGGTCGGACAAGGTGAAGGTCTTCGTCGACTAGCGCTAGTCGAACTGTAGCCCGCCATTCACATCGATCACCTCGCCGGTGATGAACCCGGACAGGGGAGACGCCAGGAATGAGACGACGTGGGCGATCTCTTCGGGCTCGCAGAAACGGCCGACGGGGATCTGCGCGATGAGCGCGGCGCGTTGCTCGGCGCTCAATTGTTCCGAAACCATCGGCGACATGACGTAGGCCGGGGCGATGGCGTTGACGGTGATGCCCTGCGCGGTCGTTTCGCGCGCGACGGTGAAGGTCAGCCCGATCAGCGCCGCCTTCGAGGTCGAGTAGGCCGTGCCCGAAGTGATGCCACCGGACTTCGACGAAAAGGACGACATCATGATGATCCGGCCCCAGCGATTGGCGCGCATGGAGGGCAAGACCGCCTTGGTCATCAGGAAGGCGGCGTCGAGGTTGACTGCCATGATGCGGCGCCACTCGTCGTAGCCCGCCGCCGCGATCTTGTTATTGGAGAGGATGCCGGCATTGTTGACGAGCACGTCGAGATGTCCGAAGCGATGTGCGAGGTCGGCTACCGTGGTCATGATCGCGTCTGGGTCGGCGAGATCGAGAACGCTCGTTGTCGCCTTGTCGCCCAGCGGCGCCGCGGCCGACTGCAGGGCATCGGCCGCCCGATCGATCAGTACAACGTGCGCACCGTCCTCTGCCAGGCGGCGAGAAACGGCCGCACCAATCGATCCCGCGGCGCCCGTGACGAGCGCGACCTTGCCTTGAAGCGACATCTAAACCTCAACGGAGTTGATATTGACCCATGTGCCGGTCTTGCTCGCGCGAGCCATGGCCTCGACCGCTCGCTCGATCTCGAGGCCGGCTACAAAATCGATCGTCCGAGCAGGTTTGCCGGAGATGCGGTTCAGCAGTTCGTGGCACTCTATGACCTTGAGCTCGTTAAAGCCCAGGCTGTGTCCGGGCGCGGGAATGAATCTGTCGTAGGGTGGATGCTCCGGCGCCGCAAGCACTGTGCGAAACCCTCGGGTCTGCTTGGGACCGTCGGCGGTATATAGCTGCAGCTCATTGAAGCGCTCCTGGTCGTAAAGGATCGAGCCTTTGTCGCCATACAGTTGCATGGCGATGCGGCCCTTGCGGCCCCAGGCGCTGCGATTGAGCGCGAGCAGGCCGGACGCGCCGTTCTCAAGCTCGAAGAGGACCGTCGCAATATCGTGCGTCTCGACCTGCCGCTGCGTTCCGTCCGCAGTCGGCCGGGTCGCGTAGGGCCTGCTCTGGTGGCAGATCACACGGGTCAGCGGCCCGAGCAGCGTGACGATCAGCGACAGGGGATGCACGCCGAAGTCGTCAAGGGCGCCATGGCCGGAGGCCCTGTCGCTCTTGAGCCCGAAGGGAGCGGCGGGGTCGGCCATGAAATCCTCGTCCATCTCGATACGCACGTGATTGACGCGGCCGATGGTGCCATCGGCAACAAGCGAGCCCATCTGCCGCACCATCGGGTTTTGGATGTAGTTGTAGCCGAGCACTGTCGCGCAGCTGCTGAGCTTTGCGACGATGGACATGCGCACCGCATCGGCGAGGCTGGTGGCCATGGGCTTCTCACACCAGACGTGCTTGCCGGCCTGGAGAGCGGCGATCGCCATTTCCGCGTGAAACTGATTGGGCGTCGTGATCGAAACGACGTCCACGTTCGGATCGGTCACCAGCGCGCGCCAGTCGGCGGTGGAGCGGGCGAAACCAAATTCGCCGGCGCGGCGGGCGGCGAGTTCGGGCGTCACCTCGCACAGGTGTTCGAGCCTGACCCGCGGTCCGTCGCCGAAGACCGCATGCACGCTAGTCCAGGCCAACGCGTGGCATTTGCCCATGTACCCAGTGCCGATGAGGCCGACGCCGATAGAGTCCACTATTTCCCCCTGAAACTTCCGTTCCGGAACAGAACATCCTTTCCACTTGACGAAAAGCGGGATTCGAATGCGGGATGGAAAGAGGGGGGCGCCCGCGCTTTGGCGAGGCCGGCCCGCCAAGCGGGCGCTTTTCGGTGCGTGATAGCGCTCACGGAGCTTTACAGCTTTTGACTGAAGGACCAGCGGGGGGCGGAGAATGCCGGATGAGGTTGGGACTGTGCCACCCAAGGATTTCGATGCGCTCAGGGCGGCGATCCTCGAGCGCAAGGGATCGCTGCCCAAGAGGCTGACGCAGGTTGCGGCCTATGCCCTTGATAATCCAGATGAAATTGCGTTCCGCACGGCGGCGAGCATTGCCGGGGCGGCGAACGTGCAGCCCTCGACCCTGGTGCGGTTCGCGCAACAGTTTGGATTTGAAGGCTTTTCGAGCCTGCAGCAGATTTTCAGGGCGCGCCTCAAGGAGCGCACATCGAGCTATGAGGAGCGGCTCCGCCTGCTCGAGCAGGATAGCGCGGCGATCCCCGAAAGTGCGAGCATTCTCAATGGCTTCATCAATGCCGGGCATCGCTCGCTCAACGCCCTCAGCCAGGCGGTGGACCCCGAGGCGTTCGACCGGGCCGTGGAGCTGCTGGCGGGAGCGCAAACGATCTTCCTGATCGCCAAGAGACGAAGCTACCCGATCAGCTCGTACATGGCCTATGCCTTTGGAAAACTTAGGGTAAAGTGCATCGCTGTGGGGACCTCCTCGGGCATCGACGACGACGTGCTGGCGCTGGCTGGCCCCAAGGACGCGGCCTTCGCGGCGAGCTTTTCGCCTTATGCCTCGGAAAGCGCGGGGCAGGCGCGGGCCATGGCCGACCGCGGCGTACCCGTTGTTTCTCTTACAGATTCTGCGTTTTCGCCGCTGGCGGAATGCTCAAAAATCTGGTTCGAAGTGGTCGAAGCGGACCACGCCGGATTCCGCTCGCTGTCGGCGAGCATGGCGTTCGCGATGGCGCTGACGGTTTCCGTGGCGGAGGCGCGACGTCGCAGTTGGCGCGATAATTAAAGTCTGTAACGCGCACTTTGCATGCGATTTGCACGCCTATAAAGGCACGTTGCGTGGACTTTGCCTGACGTTGGTCATGCCGGCCAAAAACGTGCGTCTCCGACTCCCGGCGACCTTCCGCATTTGGAACGAACATTCCATATTGACTAAGCTTTCGAAGGTGTATTTCGTCTGATTTGGCGGTGATGGCAGACCCACACGAGCCCGGCAGAATGGCCCAGCCGGGCGGGAGGAGAGAGTCTCGTGACGACGACGCGCGACGAGGGCGGCAAGCCGCTCGATGTCATCACCATCGGACGCGCGTCTGTGGACCTCTACGGCCAGCAGATCGGCACGCGGCTCGAAGACATCTCCAGCTTCGCCAAATCGGTTGGCGGGTGCCCGGCCAATATCGCGGTTGGCACGGCGCGGCTGGGACTGAAGTCGGCGCTGCTCACGCGTGTGGGCGCCGAGCAGATGGGCAGCTTCATCAAGGAGCAGCTGGCGCGCGAGGGCGTGGAGACCAGGGGCATCGTCACCGACGCAGACCGGCTCACCGCGCTGGTGCTGCTGGCGGTCGAAGCCGAAGGCGTGTCGCCGATGATCTTTGTGCGCACCGACTGCGCCGACATGGCGCTTGAGGAAGCGGACATCGATGAAAGCTTCATCGCATCGGGGCGCGCCATCGTTGTCACCGGCACGCATTTTTCAACGCCGAACGCCGCCGCAGCGCAGAAGAAGGCGATCCGGCTGGCCAAGGCGCATGGGGCCAAGGTGGTGTTCGACATCGACTACCGGCCCAATCTCTGGGGCCTTGCCGGCCATGCCGCGGGGTTCGAACGCTATGTCGCCTCGGACCGCGTGACCGCTCAATACCAGTCGGTGCTGCCAGACACCGACCTCGTGGTCGGCACCGAAGAGGAAATCGCCATCGCTGCGGGGACCTCGAATCTGCCGAATGCGCTCAAGACCATCCGACGGCTCACCGGGGCGACGATCGTGCTCAAGCGCGGCGCCAAGGGCTGCATCGTTTACGACGGCCCGATCCCCGACGATCTCGAAGAGGGAATCGTCGGCAAGGGCTTTCCCATCGAGATCTACAACGTGCTGGGCGCGGGCGACGCCTTCATGTCGGGCTTTCTGCGCGGCTGGCTCAAAGGCGAACCGCATTCCACTTCGGCCACATGGGCCAATGCATGCGGCGCCTTCGCGGTCTCGCGGCTGCTCTGCGCCCCGGAATATCCGACCTGGACCGAGCTCAGCCATTTCCTCGAACATGGCAGCCAGGAACGCGCCCTGCGCAAGGACGAGACGCTCAACCACATCCATTGGGCGACGACCCGGCGCCAGGAGATTCCGCAGCTCATGGCGCTCGCGATCGACCATCGCACCCAGCTCGAGGATCTGCCGGGCGCGACCCCTGAACGGCTCAGCGCCTTCAAGCGGCTTGCGGTCAAGGCGGCCGCCAAGGTGGCGCGCGGCCGGGCCGGCTACGGGATGATCCTGGACGACCGCTACGGGCGCGACGCGCTGTTCGACGCAGGCGAAGCAGGCAATCTGTGGATCGCCAAACCGATCGAGCTGCCCGGCAGCCGGCCGCTCCGCTTCGAATATTCGCAGGACCTGGGCAGCCGGCTGATCGACTGGCCGGTGGACCACTGCATCAAGGTGCTTTGCTTCTACCATCCCGATGATGAGGCGGCGCTCAAACGCGAGCAGACCGAGCGGCTGCGCCAGGCCTATGACGCGGCGCGCAAGGTGGGCCGCGAACTGCTGGTGGAAATCATTGCCGGCAAGGCGGGACCGCTGGGGGACCACACGGTCTCGCGCGCGCTGACCGAGCTTTACGATGCGGGGATCAAGCCCGACTGGTGGAAGCTCGAGCCGCAGGCCAGCCGGCGGGCCTGGGAAGAGATCGACCGTGTGATCGAAGCGCGCGACCCGTTCTGCCGCGGCGTGGTTCTGCTGGGGCTCGATTCGCCGCAGGACGTGCTGGAGCAGGGCTTTGCGGCGGCGCGGCATGCCCGCACGGTCAAGGGCTTTGCGGTGGGCCGCACGATTTTCGGCGATGCGGCGCGGGCCTGGCTCAACGGGAAAATGAGCGACGAGGACGCGGTGGCCGACATGGCGCGGCGCTTCGAGGCGCTGACGAGCGCGTGGGAGCGGCTCGGAGAGACAGCGGCGGCCTGATAGAGTGGTTTGCATGAACGATGCAGTCGGGCCCTTCCCCTGCGAAGCGGGGGAAGGTGGCGCCGAGGGCGACGAAAGGGGCGGCCCCAGGCACCGAGCGTCGGATCGCCCCCTCCACCGCCTCACGGCGGTCCCCCTCCCCCGTGGCTCCGCCACAGGGGAGGAACGCCGACTGCGGGCGTGGAGAAACCGACTGCGGGTTCCGCGGAACTGGAGGGCAAGATGAGCAACACCATTCGCCTGACCATGGCGCAGGCGCTGGCGAGATTTCTGACGCTGCAGAAGACCGTGATCGAGGGGCGGACGCTGCCGCTGTTCGGCGGGGTGTTCGCGATCTTCGGGCACGGCAACGTGGCGGGGTTCGGCGAAGCGCTCTACCAGGTGCGCGACGAGCTGCCGACCTTCCGCGCCCACAATGAGCAGACGATGGCGCATGCCGCCATCGGCTTCGGCAAGGCCAACTTCCGCCGGCGCATGATGGCGGTGACCTCCTCGATCGGGCCGGGCGCGACCAACATGGTGACCGCCGCGGCGCTGGCGCATGTCAACCGCATCCCGCTGCTGCTCTTGCCCGGCGACGTGTTCGCCAACCGCGCGCCCGACCCGGTGCTGCAGCAGGTCGAGAGCTTTGGCGACGGCACGGTGAGCGCCAACGACGTGTTCCGCCCGGTGTCGCGCTATTTCGACCGCATCACGCGGCCCGAGCAGATCATCAGCGCGCTCAACCGCGCCATGCAGGTGCTGACCGACCCGGCCGAGTGTGGCCCGGTGACGCTGAGCCTGTGCCAGGACGTGCAGGCCGAGGCGTTCGACTATCCGACGGCGATGTTCGAGGAGCGCGTGTGGACCCCGCGCCGCCCGCAACCGGATGCCAACGAGCTCAAGGCGGCGATCGCGGCGATCCGTGCCGCCGAAAAGCCGGTGATCATCGCGGGCGGTGGCGTGCTCTATTCCGAGGCGTCGGCAAC